>CAZMYK010000107.1:0-9716 GCA_964570435.1 uncultured Saprospiraceae bacterium
TGTTACCACCTATTGTGATGAAATTCCGATGCTGGGTGTAGATTACTTTAGAGGGCCCTTATCTCCGAAAAAATTTGGACCTAATGGTACGCTTGTAGACCTACTTCCAGGTGACCAAAGTGGACCTGACACCTTGATAGAATTGGGAATGTCTTCCTTTATTTACTACAACAATGGAGGTATAGGACAGCCGAACGAGGCTACAACAGATCCTGATATCGATTTTGAATATTATAACTACCTGAGTGGATTCTGGAAAGACGGGACGCCTATCACAGTCGGAGGCTCTGGCTTTAATATCGGTAGCGAAGATACCACCAAGTTCGTTCTTTCTGGTGCTCCGAATGAACCTAATAACTGGTCGATGTGTACAGCTGGTCTCCCATTTGGTGACCGAAGAACAATACAAGCTTCGGGACCATTTACACTGAAACCGCAAACAGTCAATGAGCTAATTATTGGTGCAGTTTGGGTTCCAAACTTCGACTATCCATGTCCTGACATTACGCGTCTTCAGGCAGCAGATGACCTTGCTCAGAACTTGTTCAACAGTTGCTTCCAGATCAAGGATGGACCAGACGCTCCAGATATGGACATCGTTGAACTAGATCGACAACTTGTAATTGTATTAACAAATGATAGTGTCACTTCCAATAATGCCTTTGAGCAATATGAGGGTGTAGATCTACTGGCTTCAGATGAGTCAACAGATACGCTCTACGTCTTCGAAGGCTATAAGGTCTACCAACTGGTAAATCCTCAAGTTACACCTCAAGAGTTAAACGACATCGACAAGGCAAGAATTATCCGTCAAGTGGATTTGAAGAATGGCGTTACGGAACTTTACAATTGGACTTCGCAGACGAACCCCTATGAAGGAAACTCTGAATTAGTTTGGAGTTTTGAACGACAAGTCGAAGGACAAGATTTAGGAATAAAACATGCCTTCAATATCACTGTTGATCAATTCTCCACAACTGATAAGAACTTAGTAAACCATAAAGAATACTACTTTATGGTGCTTGCCTATGCTTATAACAACTGGGATGACTTTCAACCCAGCACTGGACTTGGCCAGCAAAACCAATACTGTGAGGGGAGGAAGAATATTAGGGTCTATACAGGTGTCCCAAGAACGCTCTCTTACGAAAATATCAATAGTTTCTATGGTGATGGTCCAATTGTTACAAGGTTACAAGGTGCTGGAACAGGAAACAATTTTCTAGATCTCAATGATGAGATGTATGACAAAATTTTCCGTGGCGAAACAGAGGGCCGTGTTGAGTATAAGAGAGGTCAAGGGCCTATCAGTGTAAATGTTATCAATCCTGTCGAACTTAAGGATGGCAAATACAAGCTAGAAATCATAGGTGAAAGCAACAGTGATGGTGAACTAGCAAGTGATGCTTACTGGGAAATAACAAGGGAAGAAGATGGCAGTGTGATTCGCTCGGAATTCCCTATTGATCGAGTGAATGAGCAAATTGCAACTGAATTTGGATTTTCAGTTTCTGTCAGTCAGTTGAGTGAGCCAGGTGACCAGTTAGATCCTAGAAATGGCGTTATCGGAGGAGCCATCGAGTATCAAGATCCTGACAAGGTGGAATGGCTCTTTATGCTAGGTGACTTGCCTAATGGAGTTTACAATTATGTCAAGAATGCTCCGAACGAAGTAGATCATGAATTTGACTTTGACGAGAACCTAGACAACATAGGCGGAACTGGATTTGTACCTTTCTGGATGGCTGACTATAGACCTACAGCACCTTACATTACTCCAGCATATAAGGACAATAGTGGTCATGGACTTGTCAGAGGTCGTACTGAGCTGCAAGACCTAAACAATGTAGATATCATTTTAACAAGTGATCGTGAAAAGTGGAGCAGGTGTGTGGTTGTTGAAACTTCTACATTTGATTTTAGAGATGCCGGATACACGAGCGTAGGAAACACAGAGCAATTTGACCTGAGGTCTGATCCCTCTGTGAAGAAGGTCGATGAAGATGGAGATGGTCTTCCTGACCAAGATGATAGTGGAACTACAGGTTATGGTTGGTTCCCTGGTTACGCGGTAGATGTAATCACTGGTGAAAGACTGAATATCTTCTTTGGTGAAAATTCAACCTATAATTCTGATTTTTCTGAATTACTTAAAGATCAAAAGGCAATAGGAGCAGATATGATGTGGAATCCGAGTGATGAGCTTTTCGCAGCCCCACCACAAGGAGTTCCTCCTAGCATCTGGAATTTAGTTGGTGGTGGTCAGCATATGATCTATGTTACTAGACAAGAATACGATGGTTGTGAATACATTGGTACACGGTTAGAGCAAAGTCCTATCTTTGCGAGGAAGCTAAAAGCCTTAGAAACAATAACTTGGGCAGGAATTCCAGTGGTAAGAGAAGACCTAGAACTACTTTCCTACCGCGATGGTCTGATCCCGAACGATGTAGTGATAAAGCTGCGAGTTAATGACCAGTACAGACTAGAAAACGACTACAATTACACTTCGAAGAAGTTTGAACCAAAGGAAGGGAACCCGGTCTACGAATTTGAATTCAGAGGCCAGGGAGCGACTGAACTAGCAGAGGATCAATACGAAGGCGCCCTAAGTGATATCAACGTTGTACCTAATCCTTACTATGCATATTCTGCGTATGAAGTGAATCAGTTTAATAATGTGGTGAAAATAACGAACCTCCCTGAAAGGGCAATTGTCACTATCTATTCACTAGATGGCAAGTTTATTCAGCAGTTTGATAGGGATGAACGAGGTGTGCTTCAAAATTCGAGATCTAATCCAGGAATAATCAGCACTCAGGCGAGTCCCGATTTAGAATGGAACTTAAGAAATAGTAGCGGTATACCTATTGCAAGTGGGGTCTATCTAATTCATGTAGCTGCTCCTGAATTGGGAGAAGAAAGAACCGTCAAATTCTTTGCTATCAATAGAAAATTTGATCCTTCGGGATTATAAAGAAGAGGAACAATGAAGAAATTATACATATCTATCATATTCGTATTGGGAATTGTGCTTGCCTATGCAGGAAATCCTGACCGACAAGGAGAAGCTGGAGCTAATGAACTACTTTTGAATCCTTGGGCAAGAAGTGCAGGTCTTCATGGACTGTCGACTTCCTTTATTAGTGGAGTGGAGTCAATGAGGTTCAACGTTGCTGGTCTAGGTAGAATCACTGGCACAGAATTTCTCTTAGGAAATACTAGATTATTTGAAGGTTCAGGCCTTGGAATGAATGCAATGGGATTTGCAACAAGAGTAGGAAAGAGCGGTGCAATGGGCCTAAGCATTACAAGCATGGACTTTGGTGACAACCCCATCACTACAGTGGATCAGCCTGACGGCATTGGTGGCAATATCAACGCTTCTTTTTTCCATATCGGTGCTGGTTACTCTTATACCTATGCTAACAAGATTTCTGTGGGAGCTCTTGTAAGAGTGGTGTCTGAATCTCTAGCTGATGTGTCTGCCTTTGGAGCAGCGATTGATGCAGGTGTGCAGTATGTCACTGGCGAGAAAGAAAACTTCAAGTTAGGTGTTTCGCTCAGAAATGTAGGGACCCCAATGAGGTTTACAGGCGAGGGACTTTCCTTCCAGACTACAAATCCAGAAGGATCAGGAAACTACCTTCTTACTGTGAGACAAAGGGGTCAAAAGTTTGAACTGCCATCAGTTTTGAACATAGGAGCCTCATATGACGTGTACATTTCTGATGAAAGTTTCGTGCGGGCAGCTGGAAACTTTACTTCTAATGCCTTTTCAAGAGATAATATCGGTCTTGGCGCAGAAGTACACTTTAAAGATTTCCTGGTCTTGCGTGGTGCATATAAATATGATATTGGAAGTATTCCTGGAGATGCCACAAACAACCTCTATAGTGGAGTTGCTGCCGGAATTTCTTTAAATATTCCATTAAATAAAAACAAAGATAGAAAGATTGGGATTGACTATGCCTACAGAACTACTAATCCATTTCGAGGTACACACAATATCAGTCTTAAGCTAAATATTTAAAATTATTATCTTTGCAGTAGTAAAAAAGGGACTTTCTTCTCTTTCTTACTGGGATTAAGAAATCAATTTCGCGTTCCTTCCCATCTGGATAGGAACGCTTGCATTTCAGAAAAATAAATTTTAGAGATATGAGTAATATATCTTACTTCACACAAGAAGGGTACGACAACTTAGTCGCTGAGCTGGATAAGCTCAAGTCAGAAGGTAGGCAAGAAGTGGCCAAGGCAATTGCAGAAGCTAGAGAGAAGGGTGATCTTTCAGAGAATGCTGAATACGATGCTGCGAAGGACGCTCAAGGCTTACTTGAAATGAAAATCAACGAACTTGAGAAAGTTTATGCGAATGCTAGAATTATTGATGCAAGTCAGCTGGACTCATCGAAAATAACGGTACTCTCTAAGGTCGAAATGAAAAATGTAAAAACGGGTAAGGAGATTCACTACCAACTCGTTGCAGAATCCGAAGCAGACATTAAGCAAAAGAAAATTTCGGTCAATTCTCCGATCGGAAAGGGCCTACTAGGGAAGGCAGTTGGTGAAATCGCTGTAATTACTACCCCAAGAGGCAGTATGGAATTAGAAATACTAAGCATTACCCTATAATTATGGGGCTCTTTGCAAAGATTGCAGAAGGAGAGATTCCATCCTACAAGGTTGCCGAGTCAGAAGACTATTATGCCTTTCTTGATATTAATCCTCTAGCCAAGGGACACACCCTAGTCATTCCAAGAAGGGAGGAAGATTACATTTTTGATTTATCAGATGAGGAATTGTCAGGCTTATTGGTTTTCTCTAAGAAGGTTGCAAAGGCAATCGAATCAGTTGTTAACTGTGAACGAATAGGCATCAGTGTTGTTGGTCTAGAAGTGCCGCATGCGCATGTGCATTTGATTCCAATCCAATCTGTCTCTGATATGAACTTTGCCAAGCCACGTGTTAACCTAAGTAAACAAGAATTCGCGGACCTAGCCCTCAGAATCCAGGAAGCCATAACTAGCTAAGACTGAATGGACAACTATACGATCTTAAGTATTGTAAGTTTTGTAGTGGTATTACTATGTCTTTTCTTTTCATTCTTTTTGTTTACAGTCAAGTCAGAGAATAAGAGAAGTAATCTCATTCTCGGTGCCATGCTGTTTCTTAATGCAGTAGAAATTAGTTCCTTTTTCTACCACCGCTTTATAGACATGCCAATGGCATTAGAGATGATTCGTATGTACTTACCTATAGCCAGTCAGCCCCTGCTTTTCTTCTATGTACTAAGTCTTATCTACGATGACTTCGAATTTAGGAAGAACCATCTACTGCACCTAATTCCTTACTTGCTTTCCTTCTTGATTCTCATTCCTCGATTCTATGGTGTAAATACCGCTGGAAAAGAGCTCTTCTACAGCAACTACTTGCAGAATCCTGAGACGAAATTTATCAACATTTCTAGCTACATCCAATCGATAGTATACACCGTTTTGATATTCTACATCTTACTTAAGGCCCGTAAGATTACTCTTGAAAATTACTCTACTATGGCTGCTACCAATATCAAGTGGTTGCTCCAGCTAAATATCTTTAGCTCCGTAATTTTTATCCTTGTAGTCTACAAGGCCGTTTACAAGTATACCTACGAAACAACAGAATCTTTGCATGCCGTTAGGATCATGGTAATTGTTATGGTTTTAATGTTCACTTGCTGGTTGATCTTAAAGGCGCTCTATAAACCGGAAATATTTAGAGGCATAAAATCAGATGAGAAACCCATCGATTCTGCTGTTAAGAAAAAGCAAAAGGAGCAAATCCCAACTGCTCTTGAAGCAAAGATACAGACGATTGAAGACTTCATGGCAGATAAAAAGCCCTACCTAGATCCCAATCTTACTGTCCACAATCTTGCTTTAAATGTAAACCTTCCGGTGAGCGAACTTTCAATCTTGATCAACCACCACATTGGCAAACATTTCTTCGACTATGTGAATGAATATCGAATCAATGAGGCCAAGAATATCCTGGCCAATCCACCAGAAGAAAAACTCACCATCCTTGAAATACTCTATCAAGTTGGCTTTAATTCCAAATCTTCCTTCAATAGTGCATTTAAAAAGTACACCTCAATGACGCCGACTCAATTTCGTAAATCCACTGATAAATAGCCACTTACGATAAAGTACTACTTTTTACAAAAGTACTCGTACCAATTTGATTGCAACAAAAGAGTACGACTTTCTTAGTCGGTCGCCTAGAGCGATGATGCACCACATATTTGCAAGAAAAAGGATTTATGAGAAATTTATTTCTATTTATAATTTGCTTCTTCGCGCTACAAATTAACGCTCAAGTTTCACTATCCGGAAAGGTATTTGAAAATGAAAACCCCTTAGAATTTGCAACGGTTGTCCTCACGGATACGAGTGGGCAAATCGCCGGATCTGAGATTACCAATGCCGAAGGGACATTTAATATTACTGTCACACCAGGTGACTACTTACTCGAAATATCATTCATCGGTCTAAGTACCTATACTAATTCACTAAACTTGTTAGAGGATCGTAATATTGATGCAATAAACATGTTCGAGAACAGTCAGAAATTAGACGAAGTCACCATCGTTGCTAAAAAAAGATTGATAGAACAGAAACCCGACAGGCTCATTTTCAATGTAGCAGGAAATATTTCTGTGAAGGGAGGAAATGCGGTGGACGTTTTGAAACTAGCACCCGGCCTGACCGTAGGTCGGGAAGGTATTTCCATGATCGGAAGACCGAACGCAGCGATTTTAATTGATGGCAGACCCATCCAACTTCAAGGTGAAGACCTAAACAACTTTATCGCAGGGCTAGCTGCAGAGGATATCGAAAAGATAGAAATCATCAGTAATCCTCCTGCCCAATATGATGCAGCAGGAAATGGTGGACTTATTAATATTGTTCTTTCGAAGGGTAGAAAAAACGCTTGGAAGAACAACACAAGCTTGTCCTATACACAGAGCATCTACGATTTCTATAGTATTTCTAACCAGTTCAATCTAAACAAGGATAGACTAAGATTTTCTGCTTCTGCAAATGCCGCCCTAGGACATCATTGGGAAAATGAAAATCTGAATATTACATTTCCAGAAAATACCTGGTTCATGGATATGAACTCAAAGAACGATGTGAGTAGAATCTCTGGCAAAATTCTCCTTGACTATGAGATCAATAAGAAATGGACTGCAGGCATCCAATACTTAGGGAATAACAGCAATCCCGACCTAGGAAGCACAGCCATAACCGAAGTCAGTGATGCATCTTTTCAGCAATTGTACGACTTAGTCAACATTAGCACTCGAAATCAAAACGTTCAAAGTCATGCTCTTAATTTCTACAATCAATACAAGATCGACTCACTAGCAAAGACAGTGACCCTTGACATCGATATTTTCGACTACAAGAATACATTTACACAAGACAATAAGGTAGACCAAGAATCTCCAGCAGGAGACTTTCAAGAGATTAATCTTTGGGCAGAAAACTTCTCAACGCAAGACATTAAGAACCAAAGTGCAAAATTAGACTTCGCACATCCCTTAGAAAAAGTGAACCTAAGTTACGGTCTCAAGTACAGTGCTATCCAGACAAGTAACGCCAATACCAATTATAACTTGATCAGTGGTGAGCGACTACTAGACGAAACCTTATCTGATGAATTTACTTACCAGGAGAGTACTGCTGCTATTTACTTCAGCGCAAGCATGGAGGTAAGCGATAAGCTTTCTGTTATTGCAGGACTGAGAGCAGAAAATACATCTTCACTGGGTTTCTCTAAAACACTGAATGAAGAAAACAAGAATACCTATACCAAGTTATTTCCATCCTTATTCACAAACTATCAGTATTCTGAGAAATCACAATTCTCATTGAACTACAGTAGGAGAATCAATAGACCTGGCTTCAGAGATCTGAACCCATTCAGGATTTACATTAATGATATGGCCTATTCAGAAGGAAATCCATTTCTTCAGCCCTCATTTTCAAACAATCTCGACTTCACCCACAATTATAATGGCTTCCTTTCTACGAATATCTACTTCAACTACCTGATAGATGGCTTTGGTACGGTATTCTCCGCGGATCCCAGCACCCAAGAGCAGGCTACCATTCGCAGGAATTACTTTCAGAGAATAAATATGGGGATCGGCGAAAGGATCAGTCTCGAACCCTACAATTGGTGGGCATCACAGAACCAAATCTACCTAATGCAGTCTACTTCATTTTTCGATGATACTGTAGATGGAGTAGAACAAAATGGTATTCAACTATATCTGTCGACAAGCAACTCAATCTCTCTAAGTGATTCCGACAAGCTACAACTTGACTTTTGGTTTACCCCTCCTCACAAAAGTGGCATATTCCGAGTAGATGCTACCTATAAACTAGACATTTCATATAGAAAGTCATTCATGAATGGGAAGTGGAACCTAGGTCTGACACTGAACGATATTCTTGATTCAGCAAGTTATAATAGCTTGATTTCTGAAGTCAACGGAATAAGAAGTGAGTATGGCCAGAATTACAGCAGCCGGAATCTAAGACTCACTCTCAGCTACAACTTTGGCAACAAGGACATCAGTGTAAAAGAAAGACAGGGAAGTAATACTGATGAAAGAAGAAGAAGTAATTAAGTAGAGATACTTTTTACTGAGGCTTGCCGCTGTGAAAAATCAGTTGGCAAGCCTTTTTTATTCTTCAGCTCGATAGGATCACTTGACCCTACCCTTATTATCACTCACGAAACTAGACCAATCCTTATACTTCTTGCCACCACCTCCTGCGCTATTACTTTGGTGGTAGTGTGTAATGGCAACAGCCAATGCATCCGTAGCATCTAAATACTGGTCATGAAATTTTCTTTTCAACAGTTGGGACAACATAGCTGCTACCTGTTCTTTCGATGCATTTCCATTCCCGGTTACACTTTGCTTGATCTTCTTCGGCGAGTATTCTTGAATTTCAAGCCCCATAGTCATAGCTGCCGCCATCGAAACGCCTTGAGCTCTGCCCAACTTTAGCATACTTTGTACATTTTTTCCAAAAAAAGGAGCCTCAATGGCCATCTGGCTTGGTAGAAATGTCTCTATAATCTCTTGGATTTGGAGAAAGATCTCCTTCAGCTTTGTTGTATGGTCCTTAAACTTAGCAAGCTTCAGTACACCCATGTCTATGACTCCATAACTATTCTTGGTAATATCTACTACCGCATAACCCAGAATATTCGTACCTGGATCTATCCCAATAATTCTATTCCTTAGTAATTCCAAACTGAATGATTTACCTTCGGCGCAAAGTATGGCTATTAATTCTAATAAAAGTGTTTTCTGGTGGAATTTCATTTTGAAGACTGCCTTTGCAGCCATCCTGCTATACTTTCTATATCGGCAGGTATTTCACAATAATGACTTAGAACAGTCTTGGAAACACTTCCTTGGGAATTTTCGCTCAGGCACACTGTCTTGGCTATATGCTTGCTTCTTGTTCATGCCCATATGCTTGCGCAAAGGCTCCATGATCTGAAAGCCAACCTGGTAGACAGGATTTAGCGAGGTCATCGGGTCCTGAAACACAAATCCGATCTTGCCACCGCGCACAGAGCGCAGCTGTTCTTGGCTGACATTCAGCAGGTCCTTGCCGTCAAATTCGACGCGGCCGCCGCGTACA
>CAZMYK010000108.1:0-9695 GCA_964570435.1 uncultured Saprospiraceae bacterium
AGGACATCATCATTCAAGCCTGAAATCCTCTTCAGCTCCACTACATAGGTCCAATCAATATCAAGAGACCTCGACTGATATAGGACTTGCGCCTCAGAGGCTAGGCTGACCGGTGTACCCTTCAAATCATATGGCTTAACTGTCATAAGATGCATTTTTAAGTAAAATAGGCATTATTACCCTTCAATGCAAGTAATTATTCCCTTTTCTATAAAAAATACTTCACCAGAAAGTAGATCACTGGAAAGTATATGATGGGTAAGAACTTAAGGAATCGATTCTTCCTAAGGACAAAGGCAAAGCCAAAAGGTAGGGCAATGAAAATCAATTGCCAAGCTTCGGAAATACGAAATAGTGCAAAGCCGCAAACGAACAGACCGACCAGTCCTAGATAATAGGTCTCACTGTCCTCAAGCAAATCGTAGGCTGCCACGATTCCACTTGCAGCTAAGCAAACTCCAAAATCATCGGGACCCAGTAAGTAGATCAGCATTCCATACTTACTAAGAGCGATCAATTGAATCACTGCCTTACTTCTTCTGAAAATCAAATACAGAAGGCACGAAGCAAAGATCCAGGAGGTAAGCACTAACAAGAAACTATAGTTCCAGATTGCTACTATTCCGATGTACAAAAGTGCACTGCCTAGGGTAAGTGCGAAAAAATGGGGCAGTTGCTCATCGTGTACGTAAGTCCTATCGGTATGTTCAACCCTATCAACGATGTTCGATCCAGCATCGTCAAGGATTCTAAAAAATAGCAAGCTTAAGTATAAAAAACTGACAAGCTCAATATATTCTTGCAGCCCTTCATGAGGTCTGAAAACTAATAAGCTCAGTAAGATTGCTAAGCCAATTAGCTGCAGGACATTAATTCTTTTCTGAAAATAAGATCTAACTACCCTAATCCACATTGATATCTATTTTACCATGGTCTCCATCTAAGATGACCATTTCTCCATCTTTCAAGATCGAACAGACATTCTCCACCCCTACCACAGCCGGTATACCAAACTCCCTAGCAACAATCGCACCATGAGACAAGGCTCCACCACGCTCGACGATCAAGCCTCCAATTAGGGGGAAAACCATAGCCCACCCAGGATCAGTCTGCCTTGTAACTAAAATATCTCCTTTCACTAACTTGTCACTTTCCAAAACACTTTCCAGCACCTTAACCCTTCCCCTAATCCTACCAGCGCTCGCTGCTAATCCTGTTAGAAGACCATCACTCGACTTTGCACTTATTTCCGGCACTACCCCATCAGGACGATCGCCAAAGAGGGTTGAGAAATTTTCTGGAAAGCTCTGGCTAGAAGCCTCTTCATACTTAGCTGCCCTTGCCTTCATGTCCACCCTATTAATGTTTGAAGAGGATAAAAGTTCTCCCACTTCCTTATAGCTAAGAAAGAAGATTTGTTTCCCTAGCCCAGAAGTAAGTCCAATTCGTGAGACTACCTGCTTGAAACGGAAATACATTTCTGCTTGCTTATACCTCACTCTTTCACGCGAAGCAATCGCATGGGTACAAAGTCTGGTCAGCAGCTTGAATATTCCTACCTCTAGGAGCGACATTGGGATCAAAATGTGTCTTTTTTTGAAAATCTTCTTTACAAATGCTCGACTTGCCTTTCGCTTATCCATGGCCTTAGCTTGCAAAACAACCCTCGGATCTATTGCATCCTGCTGTAAGTATGAGCGAAGTAGGTCTATGAATTTGTCTGGTCTTTCTATGTAATTTTCCTTTGTGAACATGAGTTCTCCTGAACAACGAAAACCCCATTTTGCAAGGTATTCTTCGATAATCTGCAAGAGAGAAAGGTAGTCCTCTTCCTTCTCGATGGTCTTCCAAATCTCAAGCGGATCTTTCGTTTCAAAGAGTTTTCTAGCTTTCGGATCTTTCTTAATCGCAAGTGAAATATCATAGACCTCATTCAAAGGGGCTGTGCTGATCAGATCAGGAATGGCCTGGAGGAGTTTATTTTGAATTCCTACGCTATTTTCTCCATAAAACCGACGACTAAAAACACCAAGCCCCTTGTAGTGGATCATGGCAAAAAAATCGGCAAGACTAGCCCTATACCATTGATGAAAGCGCAGGTCTAGGAAGGCGTAAAATAGGTCGTGATCTGCCCTCTTTTTCGACGCTACATCCTCAGAAAAAGTATTGACAAGCTGTTCTATCTCCCTTACACTCTTTTCCAATTTCACATTCAACCTAAGTAGTCGCCAAATCAACTTTAGTAAGGAAGACCTCTTTGAGCGATCTTCTTCTGCAAGGTCATCATTCTTGTATCCAATAAAGTGATTGAAGGCATCAATAAAATAGGACTTGAGCGGGGATGCTGACAAAATGTTGTGAATCGATGACATGTTGTAGTATATTCGATTGCCCCATATTCCCACAGCGTTGCTAAAATCATATTCAAGTTCGCGCACGGCCTTCTCACTAAGTTGCAATAGACCCGCCAAGTTCTTAAAGTAATGATAGTAGGAATCTCGAGCAATTGAATACAACAGAGGAGAAATGGGGTCTGGATAATTCTCATTGAGGTTGGTGTTGCTCCAAAACACCCTCTTTTTCACTTTAGTGGTGATAGGTCTAGCTTGCACAAAGTAAAGCTCGTTCTGAAAAGTGACCCACTCGATGTCTAGGTCTTTTTGAAATTTTTCTTTTAGGTAAATGGACTTTTCGTACAGCTCCGTGGCAGGAAATGGATAACTGTCTAACAGGTCTTCCCTTAGCACCTCGGGAGTCACTTCTCCAGCAACTAAGGCCTCGCCCCTGCCAGCTACAAATTCTGCATACATTCCCGCATTTCCACTTGGCGATCTTGTAAACAATACTCCCGCATAGTCTGCCTCTATGAATTCCTGGACAAGAACTCCCATTTCCTTAAGCTCCCTTCCAGTAAGCTCAGAATAGGCCAATAAGCGCTCATTTTTTAGTCCCTCCCAACATTGCAAAATTCCATCTACTATACCTTCCTCCGTCTTCTCCACAACAATGGAATCCAACTGTCCAGCATAGGAATGGTCTTCACCATCCTCCCCTATTGCTGAACTTCTCACGATCACCTTGTCCCCCTCTAATTTTGCAATCCAATCTTTTATTCCATTTGCCAAGCCCTCCCTACTCCCCTCCTTCAAGTAGTCAAGATGAAGACGCTTAGAAAGGGCAAAACCTCGCGGAACTTTCATACCAAAACTAAGCATCTCAGATAATCCTGCGGCCTTGCCACCAAATTCTGTCGCTGTTAGGATTTGATCCAAGGACCGAATCATTAGAATGACTTTTTCACATTCATTAGGACTAGCAAGTATGAGATCGTGACATGGATTAGAAAGGCCACAAGAAACAAAACCAGTAGGTCTGGAAGAGAGATGGTCATAAAGAGGTAGTAGAACAAAAATACGCCAAGCAGGGAGTCTATCTTATCTACGAAGTACTGGAGGAGCTTATATTTTTGAGATTTCTCGCCAGTCGCGATGCCAAGTCGCCTTTTCATATAGGAGTTTGGCAGTTCGAATATGATATAAGCCAAGCCAAGACCAAGACCTACAAAAAAGGCGTACCCATAGCTAACACCGAGGGGCCCAAAAAGCAAGTTATTTTGAAGTGAAAGCAATCCGGTTAGCAAGGGTAAGACGATCAAACCTCGCCAAGTCTTGCTGCTACCGAAGGCGGACCTGGAGATTGGCTCCGCAATGCTTGATAGGATGTTGAACTTAACAATAAGCATGTGCACCACATTCGCTATAATCAGGGGTATAAAGAAGATTAGTATGTGAACATCTAGGTTGTGCATAGCTAAGTGGTCGGTGTGAGTGGATTCAGTTCGTTAAAGCGAGTTACGAAAAATTTTCGAACCTCATCTATATGTTGATTCAAATTTTCTAATTTCCAGTTCTTTGTGGACACTTCAGGTAGGATTTCAAGGGAAACAGTTCCATTCTTAGCGTAGCCGGTCTGAAAGACATTATTCTCCTTAGCTATGTTAATAAAGAGCGGAACGATGGGAAGTTCGGCTTCCAAAGCCATATGGTAGATACCTCTATTAAATGGGGCAATGCCATGAAATTGCTTGTGAACACCTTCAGAAGATGCTGCAATGGATAGGTTCTTTTTTTTCAGAAACTCGGTGGTACGAAGGAACCAGGCGAGTCGCCTTCGCGCATGTTTTTTTTGTGGAATATAGAGCGTCCCCACTGCCAAGGCTGAAAAAATCAATGGAATGTAGACCCATGTTTTTTCGGAAAGCACGAATCTGAGTTTTGGGACACCCATTCCCGTTAGCATAAAGATGTCATGATAGCTATTGTGATTAAAAGTGTACATCACCTGGTACTTAGGAAATTCGTCGAGACTAGGATAGTTGAATTTGAAACCAGATGCCCAGAGGACAAAACGGGAGTTGGGCGCCATGAGGTAGCGTACTAAAAAAGGTCGCAATGTCCCGAGACTAATGACTACGAGGAAGAGGCCGAGGATCCCCACTACTCCCATTGCGGTGAGAGATATAAACCATCTAAATATCAGTTGGGCTCTTTGCACGATAGGAATTTACGGAAAATTATCGGATTCAAACCGTGTCTCCGAAGACCAAAAGAGCATTATCGTCCTAGGCAGGAAAAAAGCGGACATGAATTACTTCAGAGTGAGTAATTCATGTCTGCAAAAAGCCTTCTATCTAAGTGCTACTTCCTTTTTCAATGCGTCCATTAGTGCAAAACCTAGATTTCTCTGAATGCTTGATCCATCTTCCGCTCTAACACCGGGGTGGTAAGCGCTATAGTTCACAAGGATGACTACCCCGGTTTGGCTGGCATCATCAAAGGCTAGGAAGGAGCGAAAGGCACCCGTTGCGCCGCCGTGGTATTGGTAGCCGTCCTTGTGCCACCAGATATTTCCCATATGACCGCTCTTTTTCGAAATACTGATATCTGGGTAGGAATCCTTCATTTTATCGAGAGCAGAACCTTCGGGAGCATTGAGGTGGGCATTGACCCACTTCACCATGTCACGAGAAGTCGAAAGGATGGATCCTGCCGGATTGATGAAGTCCATGTCCCAATTGATAGCCGGCCTTCCCTTCAGATCGTAGCCTTGGACCAAGTCTTCCTCAGAGGCAAGTTGATAGGAAGCATAAGTGTTAGACATTCCATTGGGTTCTAGTAAGTTGTCCTTGATCAAGTTCTCCCACGTATCGTGGGAAGAGCTTTCTAGAATTACACCAAGTAAGCCAATGGCAGAATTATTATACCTCCAAACTGAGCCTGCTTTCTCAACAAGGTCACCCTTTCTCAAGTACTTCTTATAGTGCTTCCACTTCATGAACTTATGTGGATTATCGTTCGAAGTGAGGTGTGCCTTAATGTAGGGCCATGTCGCCGCTTCCATACCCGTCGCAAGCCCTGAGGTGTGCGTCATTAGTTGCTGAATTGTGACATCTTGCCAAGTCTCATTCTTGACTTCTTGATCCAGGTATTCATTAATTGAGGCAGACAGTCGAATTTTCTCATTGTCGACCTCTTTCATTACTAGCGCCCCTGTGAAGGTCTTGCTTATGGATCCAATTTCAAAAATGTGGTCTTGATTTTCAATAGGCATTGCTCTTCCATTATCGATTTTGTAGCCATAGTGCGAACTACTGCCGTCAGCTACAATTGCGATGGAAACCTCCGCATTCTCAGGCAATGTAAGTTGATATGCATCCAGAAGTTCTTGAATTTGAATATTTTGCGCATAAGCTTGTAGGGAGAAGATTGTAATAAGTGATAACGTCCAAAATAACTTTTTCATAATACTTTTTTTCTTGCAATTTCAGATATATCTAAGGAAGTATCAGAGACCATTGACTAGGGTCCTATTTCACTTGACGAAGCAGGTGGTGGTGGACGTTCGTAAGCAAATTTCTCCCGTTCATCAATATGGACTTTGTAAGCAATGAGATCTTCTTAATTTTAGAATATGCAAACGAATTTCAATATTTGGATGGTAGCAAGACATTCGGTCCTTTGGATCTTGCTGGTCCTACTGCTTTGGAATTCTCGTTTATCATGGGGCTGGACTATTGCAAATGAATTCAATACCTTCTGGATCCAAGTCTATGGAGCCATAAGCAATGCGCTAATATTTTACTTAACAAGCATGTTTTTAATTCCAAGATTTTACAACAAGCGGCTGCGAAAGTCAATGATTCTAGCAAGTGGCATCTTGCTCATAGCGATGAGTGGATTGGAATTGCTAATTGACCACCACTTGGGGAGGGAGCTTGCGTCCAAGAGCTACCTAGGTGCAGCAAAATTGGACTGGTTCAGCTACATAGTTGACGGGCTTGTCTACATCGTTCCGATAAATGTGCTCTACTTTCTGCTAGCCTTTGCATACAGACTACCCTTAGATCGTCAGCGTATTTATGAACGCGAAGCCATGCTGGTTAAGCAAAAATTGGAGGCGGAATTAAAGTTCTTCAAGGCTCAAGTGCACCCGCACACTCTATTTAACGCTATGAATAGCATATACCACTTGGTCGACCTCGAACCCAGCAAGGCAAAAAAAATGGTCCTCAATCTTTCACAATCCATGAGGTACCACCTATATGAAAGTCAGGAAAACTATGTCCCCTTGTTGAAGGAACTAGGGTATTTGGAAAATTACATCGCCTTGAATAGAATACGAATCGAGGAAGATGTCACGATCACCAGTGATATTGCAAACTATGAGGGAGGGGCTCAGATAGCTCCCTTACTTTTCACCCCCTTTGTTGAAAATGCCTTCAAGTACGTCAGCCAATCTGCTGAAAAGGAATCCAATTCCATAGATATTTTGCTGCTTGTCGATGACTCAGAGGCTTCTTTTCGATGTAAGAACACGGTCCAGCCTGTAGAATTGAGAGCAAAATCGCAAGGTGGCTTGGGTCTCAACAACGTGAGGTCGAGATTAAACCTTCTTTATGGAGAGCGTTATCACTTGGAAATCAAGTCAGACCAAGATTACTTTGAAGTATTTCTCAAGGTCCCTTTAAAGTACGTAAATGAATAAGCTAAGGTGCATAGTTGTAGATGATGAAGGCATAGCCAGGAAGGCTATTAAGGCTTACATTGAAAAAGTCGACGGCCTTCAATTCATCAAGGAGTTCCGGAATGGCCTAGAAGCCAAATCATGGTTGGCTTCAAATGAGGTGGATCTCATCTTCCTTGATATCAATATGCCCTACCTATCAGGACTAGAAATGCTTAAACTGTTAGCCTGGCAACCCCAGGTGATTTTCACAACCGCTCATGCAGAACATGCGATCGAAAGCTTTGAATTTAATGTGGTCGACTACCTCCTGAAACCAATTTCTTTTGATAGATTTCTGCAGGCTGTAACTAAGGCTAAGACATTTTACAATCTTAAGATTGCCCACGAAAATGCGACATTGACCATTAAGGTGGACGGTAACTTTATCAAAATTGAAATTGCTAACATCTTGTATGTTGAGGCAATGCAGAACTACGTGAAGATTGCGACCACTCGCGAGAAGCACATCGTATTGATGAGTTTGAAAAAGATCTTAGAAGAGCTCCCGGAAGAGGAATTTGTCCAAACTCATCGATCATTTCTAGTCCAACTCAGCAAGATTAAGCGGATAGAAAAAAATGAAATTGTTGTGGGAGAAGATCGGATTCCCGTTAGTAAGAGAAGTAAGAAGGAGATCCTAGACAAATTCAAGGGTTAGCCCTAGTTAGGCAGACCTCTAGCAAGAAAGGGATGGCAGAATCATCCACCATCCTCAATGCATTCTCTTTAGGTCGAGACTATTAAACTAATCTTTGCTAATATTTAGATTTGCAAAATCTCCCTGCGAACCATTGCCAACCCAAAATCCAATTCTCCCATCGATGGCTTCCTTCAACCTGTTAATCCTTAGAGATGGTGTGATTTCATGATCTACAAATACTTGGACCACTTCCTTTCCTATTTCGACTTTTACATGAAACCATTCTTCGGACTTCGGAGGTGACGCTATTTCTCCCTCGAATGTTCCAGGACTTGCACTCCTCAGGTCAAACCAATCATGCTTAGGCATAGAGATATATTGCACCATGAAGGCCTTTTCATCGGTGGCCTCAGATTGAAAAAGATAGGGTCTAAAATAGATGCTTTCATAGTCTTCTTCATCCTTGGCATTGAAGGCCAATCCTACAAAACTCTTATTTCTAAGATCTTCTCCTCGCACATCGAAGTCGATGGATCCAGTTAAAATGGTCTCATTTTTCAGCCAAGCGAAGCCAGCACCAGAGCCCTTGTTAAGTGACAAGCTTCCTTCTTTCATGTCCTTTGTAAGGGAGACGCTGCGATTAATACATTCATAAAGGCGGTCACTTTTTGGCAGGTAGCCCAGTGTGAGGAATTGCTTAAGTTCAGTATTCAGCTCGTTGCCCTTGTTACTATTCGTCATAAACACATAGCCAATGCCCTGGTCCGGGTAGAATTCAAAGTAGGATTGAAAGTCACCGTTGTTGCCTCCGTGCGAAAATTTGTCACCAAATTGACTGCCTTCCTTTGCGAATCCCAAGGTCCACTGCTCAACTTCAAAAGTGCTTCGAATTTCATTGTCCACAGGAAGATCAACATGAGGGCTTAACATTTCTCTATAGGATTCGTCAGACAAGCCCTCTTTCCTCATGATCCAAGAAATAAATCGTGCAAAGTCCCTAGCATTCGAATGCAGACCTCCAGCGACTCTTGCGATTAGTGGTTCCCATCTATCATTTGCAACATTGGGCAAGACGTGCCCATGGGCCTTATATCGATCCATTTCGTCATTCCAGGTGAAGTAGGAGCTTTTCATACCAAGGGGTTGGAGGACCTCAGCCTGCAGCAAGGAATCGAGGGCAGCAAGATTTCTTCCTTCTAGATGGGCAATTACATTGGCTAAGTACTCATAACCTTCGCCTGAATATCCAAACTTCTCGCCTGGATTTGACAATAACTCCAGGTACATCATCTTGTTTGTCATGTATCTCCAATTAGGCAGACCAGAAGTATGGCTAAGTACCTGTCGGGCAGTAATCAATTTATACCTAGGATCGTAGTCTAGATCAGGATTAGGTAGGTAGCTTGCAAGGGGAACATCCAAGTTCAAAACACCTTTTTCCACCATCCTCATCACGAAATATGCAAACAAGGGTTTGGTGATCGAGGCCGTTTCAAAAATCGTTCTTGTATCGACTGGGCTTTTACTTTGTGCATTGCTGACGCCAAGTGATCTTTCATAGACAAGCTCTTGGTCATTGATCACCGCAATAGATAGTCCTGGAATTTTTAGCTCCTGCATTTTCACCTGGAGGAAAGAATCTACTTCTTCGACAGCAATTGTCTTACCACTTATAGTATTGATTTGAGTTGAACAAAAATCAATCGAAATTGACAAGAAGATTATTAGAGAACATAGGGAATGATTACGTACTTTCATTATTTTAGTTTTAAATTTTTTGATGAAAAATGATCTAGCAAATCGAACTGATGGCTCAAATCTAGGTCTCATGAATCCTGTGGGCAATTCAAACAGAATCCATTTTGATTCATTGCTGTTCAATCTTGTTCAAAACCAATAAACTACTAATTAACAGTCCCTTATGCGCGATCTGAAAAATCCAGATATCTTGAGCTTATGTGAGTCGATTGAAAAGAAACTCAATTGGGGG
>CAZMYK010000109.1:0-9685 GCA_964570435.1 uncultured Saprospiraceae bacterium
GCGAGCCCTATGAGTACAGTGTTATGGCATTTCCTTTCAAGTCAGCTCTACCAGTCCGACCGATTCTGTGTATGTAGTTCTCAGCTTCTTCGGGGACATCAAAGTTGACTACGTGCGAGACTTCCGACACATCGATTCCCCTAGCTACAATATCAGTTGCAATTAAGACACGATAGTCTCCAGAGGTAAATTTATTTACCGCATTAAATCGAAAATTTTGAGACTTATTGGAATGAATTACACCCACTTGTTCTGGGTAAGCCAATTCTAGTGACTCAAGTAATCTATCTGCCAATTTTTTGGTCCCGATGAACAAAAGGACCTTGTTAAATTCGGTGTGGTCAGTCAGGATGTCTTTCAAGAGATTAACCTTGGTATTAAAGTTTTTTACGTAGTAGACAGACTGATTAATGTTCTCCAAAGGCGACCCCATCGGAGCAGCTTCGATTTTCATGGGCCTATTGAAGAAGTCCTCAATAATCTTCTCTACCTCTTCAGTCATTGTCGCAGAAAATAGAAGGTTTTGTCTTTTCTTTGGTAGATATTCTATGACCCTTGTTAGCTGTGGAAGAAAACCAAGGTTGAGCATTTCATCGACCTCATCCACGATGAAACGCTTGATCGACTTTAGTTTCAGCGCTCCTTTCAGGCACAGATCAAGGAGCCTGCCTGGAGTTGCAACCACCACATCGCAACCATTCTCAATAGCAGCAATCTGCGTTTTGATGTTGGCCCCTCCATACGCACCAACTGCAACTACATTCATGTAAGTTGTCAATTTCTCCACCTCTTCAAGGACTTGCACCACGAGTTCACGTGTTGGCACAATAATCAATATCTGTGGAAAGCGTTCCTTAGAGTATTTCCAAAGTCTTAGTGATGGTAATAGATAGGCATAGGTCTTGCCTGTTCCTGTTTGGGCAAGTCCAATAACATCCCGTCCTGACATAATCACTGAAAAAGCCTTTGACTGAATGGTAGTCGGATGACTAAGATTGAGATCGCTTATTGCCTTCCGGAGACTTCCACTCAAATTAAGGTCGTCGAATGTTATAGGATTCATGCGGGCAAAATTAGTAAAATATACCTCATAAAATTGAACCTATCTGTTACTGACGAAGTTACAATAGTGGAGCTAAGGATTATTTTTAATACCTTTGAGCTCTATTTTGACTTACTTCCTTCCGGTAAACCGTAACATCAGAGATTTGCCACCAGAATAAGTTCAATTAAGATTATATCACGATAAATGTATTAAATGGCGAAATCACAGGAATCTTTTGCAAAAAAAGAGAAAGAAAAGAAAAGAAGAAAAAAGAAACAGGAAAAGCGAGAAAAGAGAGAAGCAAGAAAACTTGCTAGAGAGGAGACTGGTAAGGTACCTTTTGAAGACCTAATTAGGTATGTAGATGAAAACGGGAATCTAGTTAAGGAAAAACCAGATCCTAAGAATAGAACCAAGATCAAGCTTGAAGATATTGTGCTTGGTGCAGCCCCTCAATCTGGCTTAGAGGCCAACCCTAACCGTCGTGGGAAGGTGAAGTTTTTCAACGATGAAAAGGGCTATGGATTTATAGTTGATTCAGAAACTAAGGATAGCATATTTGTCCATATTAATAGCGTTGTAGGTGGCGAACTTCGTGACCAACAGAAAGTGACATTCCAAATAGAGCAGGGTCCTAAAGGCCTAACAGCAGTAAATGTAGAATTGGTTACATAAGATTTCGCGTCATTTAAGCCATTTTTTACTTTAGAGTTGGGATTTTTCATAGAAGCATTTAGAAAGGATGTTTTATTACTCAAATTGCTTGTGGGGAATAATCGATGACATCTTTGCAGCATGGGCACAACAAGAAAGTTGAGCCATTTCAATAGCATTTGTTAATGCGCCTTGCAATATTTCATTTAAGACTATCAGCATAGGATTCAGTAGGAATCATATAATGTTGAACAAGACCATTTTATATATTTCTACATCATTAAATTGTTTAAGTGTTAGTAAGTTGCTTAATTGCATAAGTTTTAACAAACTGACATCTTTTGCGAAAACCACTTACCTACCTACTTGCACTACTGTGTACGTGTGCATTTGCACAAAACACAAGTCATCTCGAATCTGACAGTTTTACGGATTTTGTGGTGAACTCAAGTCATATTCCAAAGGTTTCAGGTAGTTTAATCAATTTTCTTCCGGAGCAACATTCAGACCTGGTAATTCGATACACCTTATCAACACCTACCTACAGAAGGCAGGTTGCCAAGACGGCCAAAATTACTTCAGAAGGAAAATTTCATATTGAATTAGACCAAGCCTATCCCTACCGAGAATTGTGGATAGCCATCGGAGATTTTTATTTCGGAAAGGTCATTGTGAATGAGGGCTTGAGCATGGAGTTCGATATGGAAAAGCTGACTACAGCACCAATTCGTTTCCTAGGCGAGGGTGTTACTTTTGGGGGCGAAGATGCAGAAGGATGCAGGTTCATTAATTCCTATGAAATCTACAAACTAGAGCGGAAGGAAGAACTGCAAGAAGAGAAGTTACGAGTTGTTTTTGATTCCAATTTTTCAAAAAGTGAAAAGGTAGATCGCTTGAAAAAGATCTACCATAAGCTATCGAAAATTGAACAAAGTTTCGCGAAAAAACAGGGAAGACACTTGCAATGGCTAATTACCAACGATCGTATTGCGTCAATGTATGCGGACATCTTATCGATCCATTGGGGAAAATCAATGGACCCACTTCTTTTCCGGGAATGTGTTGACTTTAAGCCGCTGATCACCTCTAATGCAACTGTCCAATACTATGACTTCCTAGGTTATTTTTTAAGTATTCCTAATAGACTGGAGTTGAAGTTGATTACGGAAAATACACTGCGAGAGCAAGTGGTATCAAAGGATGATAGATCAGGCTTGGACATCTTCTTAAGAGAGTTCAGTAAGAAGACAGATAGATTAAGATTTGATCAAGTAATATATGAGAAGGGAGAGGATGATTTTTTGTTTTTCTACGAGACAGAATTACTTGGTGCACGGATGGATCTGCATTTTCGAAAATTTGCAAAACTTTCCAGGAAGAAGGCAGACCTTGTAACACTAATAAGTCAACCACAAGATGCCAGTGAAAGACAGATGTTCTTGGACCGTGCTGAAGCCAGCGGGCTCAGCAAGTGGGCACTTGATCTAGGAAGAGAGGATCTCGCTAGTGATAAAGCAAAGGTAGAAAGTATATCTAAGGCCTTACAGCTTGGAAAAGATACGAGTGGTATTATTGGCTTACCAACAAGTTTAGAAAATGCATTTACCAATGAAAGTGGGGACTTGCTTTCTCTGCTTAATAAGCTCTCTTCGCACTTTGCAAAGAAGGCAATCATCCTTGATGTCTGGGTGCCGTGGATTGATCGATGCAAGAAGGATGTAGTGGATAATACACACTTATATGAGGTACTTGCCACCCTGCCGATAGAGATGGTCTACCTCTGTAGCAGTGACGATACTTCTCAAGAACAGTGGTTGCGAGAGCTGAGCCTTTTCCCTAGAGATGGTACGCATATCTTCTTGAGTGACAGTCAGTCATATGAAATTATGGACTATTTTGGTATTCGAAATTACCCATCCTACCTATACGTAGATACAAAGAGAAACTTACATCCTCATTTACTAAAAAATCTTTCGCACATGGACTTAAGAAAAGTGGAAAGGCAGTTTGCAGTTAATGGCGACTTGTAAAGGCTTCACCTTGGCATAGAATTAGTATCTTATGTTGTAATAATATAGTCGATGAGATTACTAGGCCTTCTTTTAATTTGTCACCTCATATCATTTTCAATAATTGGACAGGTTAACTACGACCTTGAAAGTGGATTGCTGTTGGATACACTACCACATGTAAGAGGCTCAATTACACACTATTCTAAGAGCTACAATAAGGACCTGTATATCAACTACACTATTGTCTCTCCTGAGTTTCGCAATATTGTGCAGAAGACAGCTCCAATTGCGGAGGATGGAACATTTACCTTAGTCGTCGACAAGAAAATTCCGAATCAAAAGATCATCTTGAATATAGGAGACTACTACAAGGGTTACTTGATAGCATGTCATGACGTGGAAATTGTTGTCGACCTGAATACCGTGGTTAAGAACAAAGAGTCTTATGCGGGAAAGGCGATTGAGTTCAGAGGTACAGATGGGGAGATGAATCAATTCTACAATGTCTACCAAGAATATAAACTGGCTAAGAAGCAAGATGTTCGGAGGCGAAAGTTCAGTACTCTAATGAACCGAACTTCGCAGACGGAATTTAAGATTCGACAGCTTAGAGAATTATTTGAGGAACTAGAAAAGATAGACAAGGCTTTTTGCAAGAAGTATGGGAGAAAACATAAGTGGATCTTGGATAATGAAAGGGCCTCCGAAATGTATGGGGATCTTGCTTTTATTTTCATGGGCAGGAGAATGGGAAAAGAGTTATGGCAAGAGTGTCTGCAACATAAGCCATTGTTGGTGACGGAGTTGAGCAATAGATATTATGGTATCCTAGCTCTTAAGCTTTGGAGTCACGAAGAAAAAGAAGTAAGAGCGCTGTCACGATTGATTTATAATGGAGATAGTGACAGTCCCAATGAGAAGAAGGAAGTTGATGAGTTTCTTAACGAACAGGACAAGAAAAATGCAGGCTTGTCCTACAACAATGAGATCTACTCAAAGGGACTTGAAAAATTTACCGCAAAATATCGAGAACAGGTTGCTGACGCTAAACTCGACTTGTACATATCGAAGCTCTCTAAGGTGCCATCAGAAAAGATAGGCTTAATTGGTATCAAAGGTCAACCGCTAGAAGTAGCTGATCGCCAAGCCTATCTCGATAGATTTCTTACAGTTGTGAAAGACGACTGGCAAAGCTCATTAATAGAAAGTGAATATGCCGACTATCAAGAGTGGATAGAGAATCTTTCGATGCAGATGAAGTCGTCCTTTGTCCAAGGTTCTGATAGAAGCTTAGGAACTTTGGTAACACATATGGCAAGTGGGGCAGGAGCATGGACGTCCAAGGCGACGAGCGTCAAGTTGCTGCTCAAGCAGATTAGAAACTACTACAAAGGAAAGGCCCTTATTATTTATATCTGGGATACTTCCTGCACTCCATGCGTCGAGGAACTGACGAAGGCCGGAAGAACCTACGACAAATTAATAGATGAGCCGATAGAGTTAGTAACACTTGCCCTAAATAAGAGTGGAACACAGAGCGATTGGGAGGCAAGCTTATTGCAAACCTATGCCTTGGGAGAACATGTTTTTTTGAGCAAAAAACTAAGTTCTGAGATCGTAGAGTATTTCCAACTTTCACCACTTCCGGCTTATCTTTATTTCGATGAAGAAAGTCGCTTCAGCCCAAATAAGATTTTTGCAATAGATGAGCTAGATGTTAAGGAATTGCTTGAAGAATAGAAGGGACTATTGGTAACCTGCTGCTTGCAATTCAAACAACTCTGCATACAGGCCATCTTGATTCATTAGTTCCTCATGGGTCCCCAAGGTTGAAATTAGTCCATCTTCAATAACAAGAATTCGATCTGCCATCCTTACTGTGCTGAATCTATGAGATATAATGATGCTTGTCTTCCCACTTGTTAGGTTGATGAAGCGTTCAAAAACATCATACTCTGCCTTGGCATCAAGCGCGCTGGTCGGCTCATCAAGTACAAGTACATTAGCATCCTTCATATAGGCTCGAGCAAGTGCCACCTTCTGCCATTGACCTCCAGATAACTCCTGTCCTCTTACAAATCTACGTCCTAACTGTTGCTCATAGCCATCAGGCATTTCACCTACAACTTCATCAGCAAGACTTAATCTGGCAGCATTCTCGATACGCTCTTGATTTTCAAGTTGATCAATATTGCCTACCGCTATGTTCTCTCGCAATGTGAATTCATACTTAAAGAAGTCCTGGAAAATCACACCGAACATGGCCTGGTACTCAAGCGGATCATAGCGATTTATGTTGATTCCATCCAATAATATCTCCCCAGAAGTGGGTTCATAAAACCTCAAGATTAACTTGATCAGGGTGGTCTTCCCTGCGCCATTCTGACCAACGAAGGCCATCTTTTCGCCGGCGCGAATTTTGAAATTTATCCCTTTGAGAACTTCGTGTTCACTTCCTGCATACTTGAAATGCAGGTCTTTAATATGGAAGCCTTCTCTGATTTCATCTGGGAGAGGAAGATATTCTTCAGTGACTTCTGGAAGCTTCATATCTACAAAGTCAAAGTAATCTTTCAAGTAGAGCGCACTTTGTGATATTCTCGTGAAGCGAGAGAAAAACTGCTGTAGATTGTTTCTCAGTCTATTGAATGAGCCAGAAAGAAAGGTCAATTCTCCAATCGTCAAGGCCCCAATTAAGACCCTTAGTATGATATAGATGTAGGCGCCATAGTAAGAAAATACACCTAAAACATTAAATAGAATTCCAAAGTTCGTCTTCCTGATTACGATTTTCTTGTTGAGTTCATAGTACTTATCAGACAGGGTCTTAAATCGATTGGCAACAAAACCAGTCAGTCCGAAGAGCTTAATTTCTTTGGCGGTGTTGGAATTTGCGCCGATGTATCTTAGGTAGTCAAGTTCCCTTCGTTCAGCGGTCCAAGATCTTGCTAACGAATAACTCTTGTTACTGAATTTTATCTCATTGATAAAGGCCGGAATAATGCTTAGAAATAGCAGAATAATCAAGAGCGGTTCGAAGTATATTAATCCAGCAATCAAACTAAGGATTGAAATCACACTTTGAACCTGACTTAACGAATTTGTCAACAGGTTCACTCTACTACTAGTTTGTGTACGAGCACGTTCCAGCTTGTCATAGAAGTCGGGATCTTCAAGTTGGGCAATCCCAAGCTCCTTGGTTTTCTTGATGATCGTCACCGATGAGCTATTTGAGTACAGATCTCCCATTAATCCGTCAGTGAGATTAATCAGTCTATTGATGATGTCTGATGTAATGATGACTGCAAGTTCGATGCCTACATACTTCCACAAGGTCGAGAAATCTTGATCCACCTTGTCAAGCGTGGTTTGTAGAATAATCTCATCTATGATTAGCTTTCCTACCCACAGAATGATCACTGGGGAAAAGGCATTAAGTAATCTCAATGACGCGTTGGTACAGAACATCTTTGGATTAATCAGCCAGATCTCCTTGAAAAACCTTGGAATGTATTTTAAAGCCTTGAAGGATGCCTTTAAGTCAGTTTTGTTATTAGCCTTGGTAAGTGTTGGGATATTTCTAGCCACCATTTTGCATTATGACATAATAACCAAGGGAATGACGATTTTGTTTCATCTCTAGGGGAGAACCTTGTTAAGAAGCCTCCAGACCTCCTCCATATAGCTGGTTGGTACTAATGAATCGTCCGGATCCCCACCCATTCTTACGAGAACCAGGCTTTCCGAAGGAACAATATTAAGAATTTGGCTGTTCGTTCCTAGAGCGGCGTACATGTCCTGAGGTGCTTCTTGACTCATGGACTGATTAATCGTGATCTGACTGCCAGGGAAAATCTTGGATGATTTGCCATTTAACCACCACAAGTAACCATAAGACGGATTGATATCTTGGGAAGAATTGATACTACTAGCAAGAAAATTGGTATCTTCAATCACCACATCCTGATCCCACTTGCCTCCATTCTTCATCAATAAGCCGAATCTAGCCATCGATCTAGCTGTACTGAAAAACAAGTGGTCATAACCTACGTATTGCCAAAAACCATCCATTCCTATTTGGTCCTTTATATTCTCTTCGAAGAAATCATCAAAATCTTGACCGCTACCGCCTTCCAAGACTTCAGCAAGTAGGGTATAAGGAGCATTATGATAGGACCACCTTTCTCCTGGATTCGTTTTGAAACTAAGGCATTCTTGATCTGTACAAGAAAAACCAATGGAATCATCTAGGCCAGTAGTCATCGAGAGATGGTGTCTAACGTTGATTCGTGATTCCTCTTCCGGACTGAGAGAGGACCATCCACTACCAAGGTAGTCTGAAGAAGGCTTTTCTAGGTCAATTTTACCTTGAGAAACCGCCTGACCAATCAAAAAAGAAGTAAGAGATTTTGCAGCTGAGGCCCAATACCAATTCGTAGAAGCCTGGAATTGCTGGTTGAGGAGCCCCTTGTTCCAATATTCTTCCACCACTATTCGACCATTTTTTAGAATGATAAAAGCCCTAGTTTCAGTAGCTTCTAGGAATACTTTGAGTTCCCCCAAGGCTTCCAAGTTCCACTGCAAGTCTTCAGCTTGGTAGGTTGCCCAATCATCATCTGTAATTGATGGGAAGTAAACCTCAGTCTCATCAAGATCTGGATCTGTCATATCTGTCATCCTTTTTTCGCATGAACAGAGTAGGGACAGAAGAAGTACAGCTGAAATGAAGGGTCTCATTTAATCTAATTTTACACTACGACTAAGAAACAAAGACTAAGTTTAAATTACTAAGAACGGACTTTGCTTTGAAAAAATTCTTAGACATGGAGCAAGCCGCAAGATTCCCTAGATTTAAAAATTTCAGCATGTTTAATTAAAAATATAGTTGCATAACTAAATAATTAGTTATAAATTTGAACTATGGACAAATTGACAAGGGCAGAAGAAGAAATTATGCAGCTATTTTGGGCCCACGGTCCAAGCACTGTGAGTCAACTCATTGAACAGATGCAAGAACCAAAGCCGCCACATTCTACTATTTCCACATTTGTTAGAATCTTGGAAAAGAAGAACTTCGTAGACCACAAGGCCTATGGCAGGACGTACGAATACTTTCCTCTGGTAGAGAAAAGTGAATATTCAAAGTTCTCGATCAGAAAATTGGTTGGAAACTACTTTGATGGGTCGCTCAACTCCCTTGTCTCATTCTTGGTCAAGGAAGAAAACCTAAGCTTACAAGAACTTTCTAGCCTCATTAACGAACTAAAAGACGAAGAACAATGATTGCATATATACTAAAGGTTTCGCTTTGCTGGCTATTTTTCTACGGTGTTTATGAATTGTTTTTGAAAAATAAAACCTTTTTCTCTGCGAATAGATCTTACCTACTCATCACCTTAGTGGCTGGGGTTCTACTTCCCCTGCTTGAGTATATTCCCTGGAAGAATGAGTCGAACGTGGCCCACGTTATCTACCCAGTGCTTTTGGAAATAGATGAACTGCAGGCAGTGGTTGCAAAGACAGATAGGAGCGCATTCGATTGGCACTACCTACTATATGCCATCTATGCCCTTGGAGTTATTGTTAGCTCTAGCCGTCTTTTTGTGGGAGTAGGTAAGATTGTCTCCTTGTTCAGGAAGTCAGAGAAGACCCGACAAGATGGATTTACAATCGTTTCGACAGAAAAATTCCACCTGCCTTTTTCCTTCTTTCGCTGGGTCTTTTTTAGTAAAAAGACAGACTTAACGGATAATGTGGAGAGCATTTTGCAGCATGAAATTCAGCACATCAAGGGGCGGCATACCATAGATGTTTTGGCAACTGAAATACTCAAAGTTGTTTTTTGGTGTAGCCCGTTGATCTATCTTTATAAGAATGCACTCCGTGAAATCCATGAATTCCTCGCAGACCAAGTCGTGCTAAAGAAATCAGATAAAATTTCATATAAGAAGTTGCTCTTGGCTCAGACCAATAG
>CAZMYK010000110.1:0-9612 GCA_964570435.1 uncultured Saprospiraceae bacterium
CGCCAGATGCGCGAGCCTCATCTCTTTTCTTCCTCATTTTTGTCATGGAAGATTCATTGATGGCATCAAATTGTAATTTCTGTTCCGGACTTAAGGATAAGCTAGTAAGCATCGATTGATAGGCTTCATTATTTTGTGGCTGCCCTCTTCTCCTCTCACTAGGAGGACCTGCAGTATCATTTCTTTGCGGAGGATCCCCAGCTAAGTGTTCGCTAGCAGGGCTTTCTGGTTCACTAACTAGGGTCTTGCTGGTATTGCAAGAGATCAAACCAAGGCTTAGAAAAGCAATAAAGACTAATATTTTTTCCATAATTATTATTCAAATTTTCTAGAATCTTCCACCCCTCCACTCATCTCTTTGGTTATTCTCTCTTTCCGTCGCTTCCTTTGATGTCTTAAAGTTCCTAAAGTTATAGATAAAATTGACCATAACGTACTGCTGAAGAACATTCGTGCGTACATCTTCTACATAGTTGCCAGTCACTTCTCTGGTAATTCTTAAGTTTTGATTTAAGAGATCGTAAACTGAAATGTTGATTTCACCAAGCTTATTCTTAAAGATCTTTTTTCCGACCGCCAAATTCCAAATCCAATAATTTTCATTGAAACCATCTGAAAGACCTGTATATAATTGGTTATTGATGTCCGTCCTGAAAACGAAGTCAGCTGCAAGGATCCAGTTTAGCTTAAGACTTGTTCTTTGATTAAGATATTCAGTATTCTGGAAGGTATTGATATCATTTGCAATGGTGTTGAAGGAAGTCTTACTGCCAATGAGGAAGTCAATTTTTTCGCTAATGTTACTGCTGAGAGATAGTCCCAAGCCATACGTACTAGATTGTGCATTATTAAGCACATCATCAATTAGGCCCGGTGTGTTGCTGAAATTGGCCGATAGGTTAAGATTTAGGTTTGATTTGATGAGATAAATGGGCATTCCATAGGTCAGGAAGGTCCTAAAATCCCAATATCCTCTTAGGTTGACAGTTTGATTCAATTGACTTCCTGGCAGTAAGTTAATTTCATCAACGATGGAATTATCTGAGCGGCTGGTATAGAGACTATTCCCGATGTAGTTTTGTGTAACGTTTCCTCCAATGAGGGCAAATAAAACAGTTCCTTTTTCAGTGTTAGTTCTTTTGAGCCTAGCGAAAATACTATGCTGGTACTGTTGGTCCAGGGCATTATTACCAATACTTAGCTGGATTGGGTTGCTATTGTCTACGACTTCTTGTAATTGTAGAAGACTAGGCCGCCTTGTATTCGTTCGATAGATGACCCTAAGATTATTCTGTCGGTCGATGTTGTACCTCCACATCGCAAAGGGCATCACATTGAGATAAGATCTATCGAAGCTTGCTTCAAAAGGGAATTCTTGTTCTGTGACAAGGCTAGCGTGTTGCAGCGATGCCCTTGCTACAATCATTGACTTACCTAGACGATAATTCAGAGAAAGGCCCCCTGAATGCGTCAAATAGTCATTCTTAAACGCGTTAGAAAGGGCCTCTTCTAGTTGGCTATAAGCACCAGTTTCATTCTTGCTGAAGGTCTCTGTTCCTGAGTCGTCGCTATCCAAAGTGATTCGGTATTCTAGACCCAACATTGATTTCTTTCCTAGGGGATTGGTAAATTTTAGGTTGGCGGAATTGTTCCACCCATCCTGCTGAAGGTCAGCAATTTGGTCAAGCACATCGGACTGCATAATGGGGCGAAAGTAGTCATTCACAGAAAGAAGATCGGAGTCGCCTTTCTTAGAGGTATAGGTGCTTCGCAAGCTCAATGAAATGGTCCTTCTGGACTTCCCTATTCGATGACGTAGCAAGGCGCGATTGTTGATGTTCCAGCCTCTGTTAGCAGCTTGATACAAATTATCTGTCTCATTCAATGTTAAATTTTCTAAGGCAGTAGAACCCTCGGTTGAGATCTCTCCATTGTTGCCTTGATAGCTAATGCTAGGACGAAAATTTAGGGATGTATTTTTCGTGAATTTATGGTCAATTCGGGCATTGAATCTGTGGTTTAAGTTGACAGCCTTTGATAAGTTGCTTTCGAAATACCGCTCCTGACTTCCTGCTTCTTCGCTATCAAAAAATTGACGATCGAGGTATTCCTCAGACAAGTTTCTACTTCGATTGGCAAAGTAACTAAGACTCACTTCCGTTTCCTCACCCCACTGGTCTGAAAAATTAATTCCAAGTGCTTCCGTTTTCGAAATTCCAGCTTGTTGGGCAACTTGAAACTGATTACCACCTCTACTAAAGTTGCTTGTGCCACCACCTCTTCCACCGCCACCACCGCGAAACCTTCTGCCATTACTACCTGAAATTCCAAGTATGTCTTCTGATGAAAAATTTTGGATATTAATGTCATTGGCCTGGCCTATGAAGGAGATACGTTGGTCCCCATTGAAGAGACTAAAATTACCACCTAAGTTGTAGTGGCCTTCGCTTCCATAGGCTGCGTACGCTTTACCAAATTGGCCGTTACGCTTGTCTATCTTGGTGACAATATTGATCGTCTTGGTGGTTTCTCCGTCGTCAAATCCTGTAAATTCAGCTTGTTCACTTTTTTGATCGAAGATTTCAATCTTACTAACTACTTCTGCTGGCAGGTTCTTAAGCGCAGCTGAGGCGTCATTGCCAAAGAAAGGCTTACCATCTACCAGCACTTGTTGGACATTTTCTCCCTCTGCTTGAATCGTGCCATTCTCAATGACAACACCGGGCATTTTCACCACCAAGTCTTCCGTCGATGCATCTGCTAGGACCTTGTATTGGGAGGCATTGTAGCTTGTAGTGTCTCCATTTTGCTGAGCAAGTGGGACCCTGCCTTCAACCACTACCTCGTCCATTTCTACTGGGGACTCATAGAGCCTCATTGTTTCATATTCGATGTCCGCCGATCCAACCTCAAGGTCTTTAAATACACTGAAGTATCCAACATATGAGATTTTCAGAACATACTTTCCTGGAGCTACATTTGAAAGCGCGTATAGTCCCTGGACATCTGTTGCTGCTTGATACTTGATAACCTTGTCTGCATCAAGTAGTACAACGTTGGCACCAATAAGCGCAAGATCTTCTGTGTCCAGAACTTTGCCTTTGACTGATGCATTTTGCCCATAACTTATGGACATGTAAAGAATGAATGTCAAAGATAATAGGCTCTTCATAGTATTTATTATTGTCGACAGTAATAGGGACCTATGCACTATCGAGGCATCTTGTTAAGATAACAATAATCCTATGACCTAAGATTTCCGCAAAGGTTTAATGCCTTATTTGGGATTCTCTATTGAGCCACAAAAAAACGAAGAATATCTAAGGAAGTTCCAAACGCTCTTTTAAATCCGAAAGCTCCTGACTGAAATCAACACTGCCTAAGTTGTTAATCTTTTCCATTCGAGTTTGGAGGGCTCGGAGAAATTTCTGGTGTGCATCGGAATTCGGAAAGAAGGGTCTATGAGCAAGGGCACTTTGAATACCGTTAACTTCACCTCTAAGCTTGGCCTCCTCACTATCAAAATATTGACCTTCAAAAAAATTCAAGATGTAATTCACTGCCTGTGGAGAAGGATGGATGAGATCTTCCGTGTAGAAGCGGTAATCTCTTAAATCATCTAAGAGTAATTCATAGGATGGAAAGTAGACCACGTTGCTAAGTTTGGAGGCCGCTAATAAGAGAGTAGACTTACTCCTATTGTTTTCTACCATTCCATCCCTTAGGTGTCTGACTGGACTTACGGTCACAATGATCCTTACTTGTGGAGCGGCCTTCCGGACTTCATCTATTGCACCTTGCAGTACATCGACAACTTGGTCGACCTCTAACAACTTCTTGGTAAATCTCTCTTGGGGAAGTTTATGGCAATTGTTCACTGCTTCGCCATTGTTATTTCGAAAGTATGTATAAGCGGTTCCGAGACTAAGAATCAGGATATCAGCAGGGAGGTAGGACGACCCATCTTTCTTCTTATCTGAGATCTTCTGCCAGACCGCTTCGATACTTTGGCCTGAAAATGTAGAATGAAAGTCAAAATGAGAGTAGATACCATGATTTTCGAAAATGTCATCCTTTCTCGCAGGTACTTGGTCTAATAGGTGGTAGATGCTATTGGAAATGGAAATCGGGTTATAGGTGATTCCGCATGGGTTCAGGTAGGATTGAAATTTTAGATCTACAAGTCGCTGGTGAATATTCTTCGCGAAGCACGAGCCGATGCATATAATCTTCTTTGAATAATCGATAACTTGTTCTCCTCGAAAATTTTTGAGCTCGGTGCGAAATTTCATATGCTCTAAAGTATTAAAATCTTACTTTTGGCGGATGGGATTCTTCGATGATTTATTCAATCGCAGTTCTGAAAAGGCGGAAAGTATCAAACTCGGTCGCTTCAGTGACGCCTACAAGCCGACCACACATCAGAAATTGTGGGAGGAGTCTCTATTGGCCTTTGAAGCTGAAAAGTACACCGAGTCCATAGTCTTCCTAATGGAATTTCTAAAGAACCCTGGTCATAAGAACTTAGAATGGTCACAGGACGAAGAGGCTGTCAATTTTGAGCTATTCCAAGGTTCTAAGGTCCTGACAGGTAGGATGGACAAGCAGCAATTCAGATCCGAGGTCAAGATTGCTAAAACAACGGCCTTAAATATCGGTCTAAGTAGGAAACTACTTGAGAGAAATTACCTACTTAAGTACTCGCGATTTGGCCTAGATGATGAAGGCCATATACTGCTGGTATTTAACAGTTACACGGTTGATGCTAGCCCCAACAAGATCTACCAAGGCTTAAAAGAAATGGCCACCCAGGCAGATAAGTTAGACGACCTGATTCTAGATGAATTCCAGGACCTTACCGCAATCAACATTGACCATATTCTTCCTAGGCAAGAAGAACGAAAAGAAAGGGAATACCAATACCTTATCTCCGAGTTGAAGAAGTGCTTCCATGAGATCGAACATGGCAAGTTGAACATAGACCAGTTTCCAGGAGGGCTTTCTTTTCTGCTGCTTGCACTTAACTACAAGCTGGACTACCTGCTTACTCCTGAGGGATTCCTAATGGACAACTTGGAGCACAATCACAAGAGCTACTTCGGCAATATGGATCGGGAAGTGGGTTATAGGAACAATGTTTTCCTGAGATCGTTTCGCAAGATCTTAGAAAGGGACAAGGAGGATATTAAGGGTGAATTCTATGATGTTGTCAGTACGTTTGGACTGCCGGCTCCCAGCCCACATGCAACATTGGTACAGCTGATCCACAATGAGTTACCCAATATGCAGTGGTATAAGGACAATAATCACACAGCAATCGCTCTTGCCATTCCTTACTACATTGTTGGCTACTGTTTGTTTAGCTATGCCCTGCCTAAGCCTGACATGGAGCTACTTGATTTGTTTTATAGGATTCTAGAGGAGGACTACTTTAAGGATAGTGCATACAGCTCAGGTGGTAAGTTGGTCGCAAGAAGTATCAAGAAGGAGGTCGAAAGAATCGAAGATACCTACCAAAAGATTTTTCCTTCCTTGCGTATTGACGCGGCCAGCTTAGATTTCAAGACAACTGTGGGTTTTGCGGAAAGCTATTTATTAATGATGAAAAATATGAACCTCAATGGAGCAGATCGTTGACCTGTTCAAGGACGTAGTGATACAGATCGCGACCCCATACAGTACGGGTACAGGTTTTTATATTAGCGACTTCGATGTGATCGTAAGCAATGAACATGTAGTCCGAGATAACAAGGAAGTGGCACTTGATGGTAGGATGTTCGAGAAGCAGATCCGGCGTGTGATCTACGTGGATCCTAAGTTCGACATTGCCTTCATTGAAGCGCCGAAGGAGCTGGCTTCGCTCCATGTGCCTTTAGAAAAAATGGAAGGGCTCTCAGAAGGAAATCAGGTAATTGCAATAGGTCATCCCTTCGGGCTAAAGTATACAGTAACGAAGGGAATAATAAGTAACCTAGTGCATGAACATTTAGGTACTACTTACATCCAGCATGATGCAGCGATTAATCCTGGAAATAGTGGTGGTCCATTGCTCAATTTGGATGGTCAAATAATAGGAATAAATACCTTCATTATTAGGGATGGGAATAATATTGGATTCTCCCTTCCCGTTAGATACCTAATCGATACGCTGAATGCCTTTGCAAAAGGGCAGAACCAACCCGGAGTAAGATGTAATTCTTGTTTGAATATCGTTTTCGAAGGCCACGTTCATGAGGGTTATTGCCCGCATTGTGGATCTAAGATTACGATGATTAAGAACATAGAATCCTATGAAGCCATAGGGATTTCCAAAATGATTGAAGAAATGCTATCCGAACTGGAATTTGATGTAGCACTTTCTAGAAGAGGACCTAAGAATTGGGAGATCACACATGGTAGCGCAAAAATAAATATTGCGTATAATGCCAAGAATGGACTAAATATTTGCGATGCTTTTCTTTGCGAATTGCCATCCGAAGGGATAAATGAGATTTATATTTATCTCCTACGACAAAATTATCTTTTAGAAGGTTTCAGTTTCTCGATTAAAGATCAGGATATCATACTTTCACTGTTGATTTTCGATCAGTATTTGAATCAGGAAACAGGAATAAAATTATTTAGAGAACTATTCGAAAAGGCCGACTACTACGACAACATTTTAGTGGAAAACTATGGTGCTGTCTGGAAAAAGCAAAATTAGTATTGAAAAACATGGGGGCTTAATCGAATTATAATGTCTCTAATATGTAATTAAATGTTAATTTTGCCTTGCTGTTAAGACCTTGAAATATTTAAACTATGAAATTAAAAAATTACATACTTAGTTTTTTTGCGGTTTTACTGTGTGCTGGAATTAGTGCTCAAGATATTCACTTTTCTCAGTTCTACATGTCCCCCTTGAATCTAAACCCTGCTCTAACAGGGGTGATGAATTGTAACACAAGGTTTGTTGCCAACTATAGAAATCAATGGGCTTCTGCTTTAGGAGCCAATGCATATAATACTTATTCTGCCTCATATGATCAGAAAGTTCCAGTTGGAAGGTCTGACTATTTTGGCATTGGAGGATCGTTTTTTGGAGATGTTGCTGGCTCAACTAGGTTTGGAACACAGCACGGTGGGCTTTCCCTTTCTTATAGCAAGAAGATGGGCGGGTATAGAAAGAAGGCTCATTATCTTGTGATTGGAGCTCAAGCTGCATTAGCAAACAGAGGTATAAGACAAGATAACCTTAGATGGGGATCACAACACGATGGAAATGGTGGCTTTGACGCAACCCTTGATCCGATGGAAACACTTGAGAGATCGAACTTCCTTTGGGGAGATATTTCAGCAGGTATATTGTGGTTCAGCGTCCTTGACAAGAATACGAGTTACTACGTTGGTGGAGCTTTTCACCACCTGAACCAACCCAATCAAAGTTTCTTCCCGAATGTTTTCGAACCACTTGCAAGTAGATTCACATTCCACGCAGGTGGACAGTTTCCTATAAGAAATAGAATATCACTAGTACCTAATGTAGTAATGATGTTTCAGGGTCCCCACAGACAATTTAACCTAGGGACATCACTTAGATTCGCAATGGGTAAGAGCAAACTAGGAGGCCAATCATGGCAGGCTGGTGCTTGGGCAAGAATTGGTAGAGAGGAATCAGGAGGGGCACACTTTGACGCCCTTGTCCTCGCCACAAGATTCGATTATGAGCAGTACGGTATCGGTTTTAGCTATGACATCAATGTGTCATCCCTTGCTGCTGCGACAAGAGGAAACGGAGCCTTCGAATTTTCATTGATCTACACTATTTGTGGACCTGAGAATAGAGGAGTTTATTGTCCTAAGTTCTAAGTAAACTAGCGATAGTTACCCAGCTTTTTCTTCGACATGATATTTAGATTGTCAAGTTTCACCACGACATATCTAGCATATTTTCAATATGTAGGATTATAATTTATTAATTCTGACAAACATGTCTTATTTTACAATTCAAATAAGGTCATAGAGTCCCTTAGAATTTACAATTAATCAAGGTTCAAAATATATTTAATATGTTCGGTAGCAAAGAAACCAAGAAAGATCAACCCATGCAATCTAAGTCTTCATCTTCATCCTCTTCTAATAGCAGTAATTCACTAGTAGCTGGCACTCAATTAGAGGGAACGGTAAGGGCAGACAATGACTTCCGTATAGATGGCAAGCTGAAGGGAAATCTCATTTGTAAGGGTAAGGTGATCATAGGACCTTCTGGATTCGTAGATGGAGAAATTGATTGTGTGAACGCTCTAGTTGAGGGCAAGTTCAATGGCCATCTCAAGGTAAAAGAACTGCTTTCCGTGAAAGATACGGCTAAGATTACAGGTGAGATTATTACTGACAAGCTGGTAGTACAGTCTGGGGCTGTTTTCAATGTGAAATGCCAGATGGGAGGGCAAACCTTATCGAATGTTAATTCAAACAAAAATAAGTCAGGGGTCAAGAAAGATCTAGTACTGAATGCCTAGTACAGATAAGAATAACAAGAGAAACGACTTACTAAAATATATGGGAATGGCAACACAGCTTTTTGTGTTGCTTTTTCTTTTGCTATGGTTGGGTAAGAGATTGGATGCATATCTAGGCTATGAAAAGCCAATTTTTATGCTCTTATTTATAATAATCGGATTAGCGGCTTATCTTTATAAGGTCTACAAGGACGTAACTTAGCAGATGTCGAGACCTATTTTCTTACGTTACCTAGTTGGTATAGCTATATTTCTACTTGCCCTAGCCTTCTTGATCCACGGTCGCGGAGAGGTTGGCCAATTTACAGACTTTTCAGTATATGCAATTATTTCCTTCACCCTGCTTTCCTATTTGATGTACTTCTTGGGTACCAGAGCCGCAGGTAGTAAGAACAAATATGCGTTTAACAACATCATAGTGGGAAACATGATTCTCAAAATGATCCTCTGTGTGCTGATTGTTTTGATTTATAAGAATGTATACCAGATTACAACTCGAGCGTTTCTCCTCCCCTTCCTAATCATTTACCTTACCTATACCATTTTCGAGACCTACTTCCTAACAAAGTTGGCTAAGGATTATTGAGAAAGGCTGAATATCCGTATCAAATTTAGCTCATGATTTAGTTGGAAGGCTCTTGGAGCGAATATCTATTTGCTTGTCTTGAGCTTCTTGGATTCACCATTAAAGACTAGATATCTCAAGTGAAATGCTAGTTTGAATAGGAAGTTGTTTACTCTTCTTGTTGTATGTTACATGGATTTGCAGAACCAATAAAATCGTCCTGCTAGTCAATCCTACCGAATGCAAGCCATGGATATGCGGCTACTTGCTTAGGTAGTTACTCTCGAAGAATAACTTGTACGCAGCTGATGACTTTTGCTTTACGATTTCCCTGTAACTTTTCTGTGTCACAGCAAAAACTTCATACTTGTAATCCTTCTTTATAAAGGCCTTCACATCTTCGGTCGCCTTAGAATGATAAGTCATTGCAAGGTCTTGATTCTTGAACTTCCTGATCAAGATGATCTGTGTCCCATCCTCTTTATTTAAGAAGATATTTGAGATTTTTAACTTGGAATCCTTGAAGTTCTTTTGGTTGAAGGTGCT
>CAZMYK010000111.1:0-9595 GCA_964570435.1 uncultured Saprospiraceae bacterium
CGAAGATTAGTACTCCAGAGGTTGGTCTTGCCCTCGAACCTAGAGAGATAGTAAAGGGTCTCACCATCTTTAGATAGTACTGCATCACTAAGGCTGGAAGAGTGAATGGTCAATCGGTCCGTCCATTCTTCCATGTTTTCCCAATCAAAGCTAAGGATGGAGTCTTTCTTTTCTTCCTTTTTATCCTCTTTTTTCTTATCCTTATCCTTCTTCTTGTCTTTGTTCTTTTCTTCCTCTTTAGCCTTGGCTTCTTTCTCTTTCTTCTCCTTTTTTTCCTTTTCTTCTTTAATTGCTTTCTGCAGTTTGTAATCTTCTTCGCTTAGATTGTGCTTGTCCCAAGCATCCTGTGTAAAGTACATTGCATAGACATCGCTTTGGGCCCTACCGCTGGTGGCATAAGACTTAAGGCCATTCCTATTGCTAAACCATAACATTTGCTTGCCTCCATCTACCCAAATTGGACTGGAGTCATAGTAACCGCTCTTTGTGATATTCTCTCGCTTGGAACCATCTGCAGCCATTAGCAGGATCTCCGAGTCATTAAGAGACTTGCTCCAATCTACGAGAAGCCATTTGCTATCTGGGCTCCATCGAAAGTACTTGTCGCCATCTCTCATGTGAAACAGGTCGTCAGGAGTAAGGAGTGTGACTTCCTGACCCGTACTATCAGTCCTCACCTTTAGGGATCTTCTACCATGAATGTAGGCAAGTTGCTTTCCGTCCGGCGAGTACCGAGGCATATAATTGTCCTGCTCTCCAGTCACTAGCGTTTTCTCCTCAACGAGCGTCGAAGCAAAAAAGAAGGGCTCTTCATCTCTTGTTTTCTTTGTTTCAAATATGCTCCACTTACCATCTCTTTCAGAGCTATAAACAATGGACTTCCCTTCCGGTCCCCAAGTCACGAAACGCTCTGCCTCTGGAGTATTTGTAATCCTCTTTGTAAATGACTTGTCGATGGAAGTGACGAAAACTTCACCTCGTGCAATGAAGGCTATTTCTTTTCCATTAGGAGAGATTGACATTTCTCTGATTCCGCCATTCACTGAGATGAATTTGTCTGAATTCTGGACATCTTGCGTCCTAATATTGATTCTTAGTTTTGTAGGACTTTCACCATCCTTCATAGTATAAATGTCTCCATGGTAGCCAAAGGAAAGCAGGTCATTTCCACTGCTCAAAAAACGCACTGGGTGCAATTCGAAGTTGGTAATCTGCTCGGATTGTTCTGGGCTGTCTAACATTAGTCGGTGCACGTTGAAGGTGCCACTTTTTTCACTGAGATAGTAGACTGATTTTTCATCAGAACTCAGGATGGGGTCTCTATCTTCGCCTTCGAAGCTTGAAACTTTGGAATGTGCATCTGTAGCCACGTCATACTTCCAGATATCTCTTGTAACTGAAGAAACATGGTGCTTTCGCCATGGATTTTCGCCTCCGACCTTGTCTTGGTAGACCAACATGGACCCGTTGGCACTAACTTGCACTGCTTCTGCAGGGAAGGTGAATAACTGACTAACTCGACCACCAGTCACCGGAACACTATAAAGTTCAGATTGTGAGCGGTGGGGGAACTGGCGATGTTCGTGGTCGTCTTGTCTGATTGCTCCGAAGATCACATCCGCGTCATCATGAGAAAAAGAGTAGGGTAGTTCACTATTAGAATGGAAGGTAAGTCTTGTAGCTTGTCCTCCCATTGCATCCATTTTGTAGACATCAAAGTTGCCGTATCTATTGGAGGCAAAGGCGATTGTTTTGCTATCCTTACTCCATGTTGGCATATAGTCCTGGGCCTCATGAAAGGTAAGTTGTATGGCATTTCCGCCGGCAGAAGGGACGCTGTAAAGGTCTCCTTTGTAAGTGAAGATGATTGTGCTGCCGTCAGGTGAAATACTTGGGTACCTCAGCCATGATGCTGCTTCTTGGGAAAATAGAGTAGTAGTAAAAAGGGTGATAAGGATAAAGAAGTTCGCTTTCATTAGATAAAAATTGGTTTAAGAAAACAAAATAGTAAATACTTCAGATTTCCATACTGATGAAAGCAAAGATTGAGTAATTATTAGACTAACTGCAAGCTGCTAGTACTTTGGCAGCGACCTCTTTCACTACTTTGACATTCATCTCATTGTCACCGCTAACATTTACTACCACTTTGAATACGATATTGCCCTCGAGCACATTTAATCCAACTTCGGTTGACTTAGCCCTTACTTCTAAAATGGCACGATGACCAAGTCCATCAATGCTCCTATACTCAATATTGCTAGTCATTTCTAGGAGGCTCTTGCTCATGTTTTTTGCAAGATCTGCTTGTTCTTTGTTCTCAGCATTTTCGTCCGCAGTTTCCACCAATTTCGCAGTTAGATTCTTCTTTTCTTCTTTGGTAATTTCTCGATAAGTCCTTGCGAACCAATCGGTGTAGGGAGGCTGGATCCTGGACTTTTCAGCGTCTAGGATTTGGAAGGAGCCAATCATTACTTCATTTTCAACGTCGACTTCGCGGCTTCCATTTGCAATTGTAATTTGCATCTTGCGATCAGAAGGCCATATAAATCTACAGCTTCGCATCAACGGACTTTTGAACATAGCAAGTGGAGGTCTAGTTTCAATTTCCGAAACATCTATGCTGCACATGTCCGCAATTTCTTCTACTGTAATGAGTTCACAAGGCTCCATTGCATATTTCTCAAGACATGACTTTTGAGGTTTAGACTTTAAAAAAGTCGATTCTTTACTTTCTTGCGTCGTTACCTTGCTGCTAGTGTCAAAACAAGAGACTAATAGCAAAAGGACACAGATAAGGGAAATTAATAATCTAGGCATAGTAAGATGTTTATTCTTAGTCATTCCAAGTCTTCTTAAGTTAACGCCAGCAATAATGGATTGACTATTTGAACTTTGATTCACCTTATATATAAGTAGTAAGGAAGGTACTTATGAGGATTGCTTCCATAAAAGGCTCGATCGAATTGCAATTATTATCGGGGTTCAGATCAGAAACAGGGGAAGTCGCTTATTTTTAGTAATAGATTTAGGTCTAAAAGGAAAAGTTTTTTGAAATCTTGCAACCTTTCTAAAAAACTATCGTAATTGTGTACATATCCAAAGAATAGACATTGCAAAGCGACAACGAAATAATACAAATAGTGCAAGATGGTGACTCTTCGAAGGTCGGGATCTTGTATGAGAGACATAAGAAAGACTTGTTTTACTACTTCTTTCGAATGACGAATGACAAGCTGAAAAGTGAGGACTTGGTTCAGAACACCTTCATCAAGGTACTAAGGTTTAACCATCACTTTAAGAGGGGACAGCAATTTAATTATTGGCTGTATTCTATTGCTAGAAATACCTTCTTGGATTCTATTGCAAAGAAGGACGTGCTGAAACACTCCGCTACTGAAGAGGCCTTGTACAATCAGACGGATGATACTTCTACAGTAGATGAAGCAATGGAAACTGAGGAGAAGCACAGTATGCTAAGGATAGCGCTCAATAGGCTAGATCCCAAGAAAAAGGAAGCCATTGTCTTGAGCAGGTTCCAAGGAATGAAGTACAAGGACATCGCTGCCCTAACCAATAGTACCGAGACGAATATCAAATCTCGGATACGGAGGGGCATAGAAGATCTGAAAATTATTATGAGTAAACTAGAATTAAATTAATATGAATGATAACAATTGCTCACATGCTAAGGACCAATTGCTGGAAGAAATTCAAGATGGCATGACTAGTGATGGGTTTGAAATATTTCTGGAAAAGTATTCAGAATGTAAGGAGGAGTTACTTCCCTTTTATGATACTATCCAGGGTCTTGACGGAATAGAGCGGGTAGGACCGTCTGATAGTATGGATACCAAGTTCTATGCTATGTTAGAAACGGAACTTGAAGCAAAAGCGGAATCTAAGCCAGCTGCGAAGCTAGTAATGAAGAGGAATCGAAATTGGTACAAGAGCCTAGCAATAGCTGCATCGATATTTATGGTAGGTGCCTTAGCAGGATTTTACTTCTTCGGAGATAAGGGAGATCAGCAATCGGTATTAATGGCTGCTCAAGATGGCGTCCAAGGCGAAGAAAGTAATAGTGATCAAGTTATTCTTGCAGGCAATTCATCCATGAATAGACTTGAAGATATTTCAGAAATGATGAAGGCACCAGAGTTGAGTGATAAGATCATTGATGCATTAAATAAGTCCTTGATTAACGATCCGAATGTTAACGTTAGACTGACCGCCATAGAAGCAATGATTCACTATGCAGATAATCCGAAGGTTAGAGAAAACCTAATTAAGGCAATTCCGTACCAGGATTCTCCGATTATCCAGATGACACTCGCGGAAGTCATGCTAGCATTAGAAGAAGGGAACTCTAAGGACGAATGGCAGGAGCTATTTAAGTCCGGCAAGATGGAAGATGATGTCAAGCAGCAAGTAGAAGAAACACTTGCTCCTGTTCTTAAACTGTAGCAATTTAAAAATTGAAATTAATATATAAAGTAACGATCACAAATCTGAATGTCAGGCCAATGTTCAGGATGTTATCACACTTAATTAGTAATCCAAATGTTCTAAAAAGAAAGTAAAATGAAAAAAATAGCAATACTTGCAATCACAATTTTGGCCACGACTCTTAGCTATGCTCAGCGAGCAACTGATAACATGAATATGAGCTATGATGTCTCAGCCTACGAAAATATTCGAATCCATAATTTTAAGGGAGATGTGAAGGTGACCACGAAGCCAGGCAGCAAATTGAGTCTGAAGGTAAAGAGAACCTTGAAAGCAAAGTCGAATAAGAAATTACAAGCAGCTAAGGAAGAAGTTTACCTAGACACAACAGTTATAGAAAATGAACTTGTGGTCTTCATGGTAGCTCCACAAAAGTACTTCAAGATTGACAAAGATGGCAATAGCTATTACCAGGGAAATAACTGGAATAACTGGTCTAAGGATGACATCAAAGAATACGACGTAGAGTATGAATTCGAAATCGAGGCAACCCTTCCAGCGGATAAGAATGTATACGCTGCTACCCATCACAAGGATGTTGAGGTGGAAGGAGTGCAAGGAAACACAACTGTCAAAAGCCACCACGGAAGTGTAAGAGCGAATACTGGCGGAGAAGTGGTGGTAGCAAAAAGCCATCATGGAAATGTCACGGTGGAACATACATCAAGAAACGTCAGCGAGGGGGTCTACAAAACACATCATGGCGACATAAAGACTTCATTCCCTGCCCTTTCAGCTAAAGCGTCAATGGATAGTCATCACGGATCATACTTTATAGACTTCGATTACGAGCATGTGGCTCAAAGGGTAAGTTTGGATAAAAAAGGTAAGAAAACAAAGTATAAGTACGGAGGTGAGACCAACATACAAGTGGGTAGTGGGCAAGGAACATTGACCTACAGAACACACCATGGAGACACCTATATTATTAAAAATTAAAAGTAAAGAAATGAGAATTTTAAGCATTATAGCGATCATACTACTAGGATATTGCGTAAGTGGTAAGGCTCAAGATGGCAGAGGCGAGGAAGTTAAGGTAGCTCTAAGTAATCCTGGACAACCTGGACTGTTAAAAGCGAACTCTCACAGGGGAAGTATGAAAGTTGAAGCTTACGATGGAAGCGATGTGATTGTCACCTTGATTTCTGACAATGATGACAATGACAATTGGGGAAAGAAGGGAAAGAAAGGAATGAAGAAGATTTCAGCTGGCTCATTTAATGCAGAAATTACGGAGGATGACAATGTGGTTCGAATCGAAACCGGATCACAGACAACAGTCCATCTTAGTGTCCAAGTACCACGGAATTTTGCCGTGAGTCTTAATACACATCATGATGGTGATGTCTATGTTAAAGGGATCGATGGAACTTCGGAAATCAATGCGCATCACGGAGAAGTTACCTTGGAAAGTGTAGGGTCATCAGCCAATGTGAATACCCACCATGGCGAAATTAAGGCTACCTTCAGGGCAGTAGATGCCGAAGTGCCAATGGTCCTTACCACCTACCATGGTGACGTGGATATTAGTCTGCCACAAGGAGCTAACTTTAAGACAAAGTTGAAAACTACCAAGGGTGATATCTATACGGACTTTGAATTAAGTATGGACTCGGCTGTGAGTAAGATAGAAAAGAAGGGTAAACAAACGAAGATAGAGATTGGAGGATGGAGACACGGAGCTGTAGGATCTGGAGGTAAAGAATACATGCTGAGTACCTACCATGGAGATATCATCATCCGACAGAATGACTAAAAATAGGGAGGTCGCCGCTACTGTGACCTTCTTTTTTTGATTGGCAAAATTTGTCAACCACTTTAATTTCCGAAGAACAATAAACTACAAGCAGAATGAAAGCAAGCCTTAGTCTGATTACCATGTTCTATTTCCTACTAGCCTCAGGAGTAGAATCCAACGCTCAGGTTCACAAAGCCATAGACAATTATATTTCTGAGGTGATGGCTGTTGATGAAATTCCAGGAATGGCAGTTGCAGTCATACAGAAGGGAAGCGTGATTCATAGGAAGAACTATGGACTTGCAAATCTACCTCATAGAGTTCCTGTCACTGATAGTACCTTGTTTAGAGCCTATTCCACTACAAAATTACTTACTTCAGTCGCCATTTTTCAGCTGATCGAAGAAGATCGATTAGCGCTCCATGATCCGATTGAAAAGTATATCGAAAACCTCCCCATAGCTTGGAAAGGGATCGAAGTAGGACAACTTTTGGCACATAGTTCTGGACTACCTGACTACAAAGATATTCCAAATCAAGCAGAAATGTCGGATAGTGAATTAATGAGCGCACTGGAGGAGCTTCCCATTGCATTCGAGAATGGTAGCAGCTACAAATACAATCAGACCAACTTTTGGTTTTTAAAATTAATTATTGAAAGATCGTCAAAGCTCGGTTTTGATCAATTTGTCAAATTAAATCAATTCAAGGAAGCAGAGGCTGGATTAGTGTTTGCTTCCAATAGTCTAATAGCGGTTCCAAACCGAGTCCCTAAGTACCAATTTAATAAGACAGAAGGTTTATTTGAACTTAGTTCTTACAATGATGGACCTAGGTCGCTTGCCGGAAATGGTCTTAATGTCACACTTGAAAATTTGATCATTTGGAATCAAGCACTGGATCAGAATAGGCTTGTTTCGCAAGAATCAAAGCAAATGATGATGAGCCCATACAATTACAAAAAATCCGATTATCGTTTCGGCTACAGTTGGGGTATTTTTGGGCCAAGCGACAAGCGATACTACGGTTTTCCTGGCGGTGGGGTTAGCGCCTTGATGAAGTTCATAGACCATGACTTAACAATTATTATCCTCTCCAATGGATTTAAGAATCGCCCGATCATAAGCTCATGCGTAAGTTATATTTCTGGCCTAGTCGATACTACTCTGATCAGGAAAGACAGGATGCTCAATGAAGATCTTAGGCTAGCCTTTCTGAGAAATTATGAGACGGCAGAAAGCAAGTTCTTCAAGATTAAGTCAGAAAATTCGGAGCTTAATTTTGAAAGAGTACTAAATCAAGTTGGTTATACCTACATGTTTGATAATCAGTTAGATAAGGCAATTCGAATTTTTCGTTTGCACACAGAAGTTTATCCAGATTCTTACAATGCCTATGATAGCTTAGGAGAGGCCTATTTTCTAAATGATCAATATGATATGTCCATGCAGAACTACCAGGCGTCCCTTAGGTTAAACCCGAACAATGACAATGCGAAGCAGATGATTCAGAAAATTTCTGCGCTCGACTAAAACTTCAAGGTATCTGGTAAAAATTTAGAGGCAAGATCCTCATAATAGGGTCGCAATTCCTTCACATTGGGAGGCACAGCAGCCTTAGAATACAAGTCATATTGATTAAAGGTGTCCACCCAATTAAACATTTTTCGGTCTTTCTCCTCCATCAGGTGGTCATAGGCACCTTCCCGGTGTTGCGAATAGAAGCTGTGGTACCGGAGCATATAGAGCCCTTCTTCTGGAAGATGGTCCTTCATTATATGGTAGATGTATTCGTCGTGTCCCCAAGACATGTGAACCTTATCTAGTCCACAATTTGCGTCATAGACGCCATACTTGGTATTGTAGACAGGATGAGTACTATCTGGATTCAAACCGAAGAATTCGGGATACACGATCTTATCCGAAAACTTACAACCGACGGGGAAGGTATCACCCACAACCGCCCATTGTGGTTCACCGAATAGACACAGTACCTTTCCAAGGTCGTGCAGGAAGCCTGTCAACACAAACCAGTCTGGATGACCATCTGCTCTAATGGCCTCCGATGTCTGAAGTAAATGCTGTGTTTGATCGAGATCTGTGTCTGGGTCTGAATCATCAACCAGGGTATTAAGAAACTCAACGGCATCCCAGAGCTTCATTTCTTTTTTTTCGAGCGTCAGGTATTGGGCCTCCTTACTCTGGACGAATTCGTAGGTTTGTAATTCATGATTAGTCTTGTAGAATTGTCTCACCGTGTCAATTTCAGGTGCATCATAATTCCGAAATTCTTCCTTCTTTTTCTCCTTCTTTTCGGGATATCTTTTTAGCACATCTTCTTCCCACATTTCCATCAAGTCATGGGCTTCCTTTTTTTCTTCTTTAGATAAATCCATTATTAAACTGTTTTAACTTCCAATAGTTACTGCAAAATATAACAATACCAGCACAAGACAAACCATTCCCCATGATAAGAGAAAACCCATCCAGTCTAGTTTTTTCCACTTGTAAAATTCCCAAGATGAGTTGGGAAGAATCAACATATCTTTCTTCGTTTCAAAGTCCTCCATGATTTCTTGCACTAGCTTGTGATCCTCTTCCTTGCCAAGCTCACTCACTGGCGTTCTCATTTTAGCATAGAATGGTATGAGGTGGCGCTCATCTTTTTGCTTCCAAAGCAAGGAACCGATAATAAGAAGTAGAAAGGGCAAAATTAGCCTAATTAGCATCCTGATCGATTCATTCAAGGCGAAAGGGTTCTTAGTGAGATCTATTCCAAGGGCATTAAGTAACACCAGTTCCATGTAGATATATCCTGAACCACTCAAATCTCCTTGCTTGGCAGTTTTTACTGACTTAGACCAGTATATTGACTTCTTTGGTAATTGAAAGGTCTTGGTAAAAGTCTCTCCTAGAATCAATTTTTCAGGCTTTTCCATCCGCTCTGCAATTGGTAAATTATTCCAAGCCCTAATTTGATTATCCCTGGCCTCTACATCCATGCTTCTAGCTGTATATTCTCGCTCGATAGGATCAGGGTTAGTCTGCTTAAGCAAGTGTGGAGAGGTTTTCAAACTGGGGAAGATCAAGGGTAGCAAAACAGGGATGAGGTAGAAAAGACCAAAGGAAACGCCTATGCTGAGCCAAGCTCCATTTGCATTCGACTTCCGCCACTTAAGCCCTAACCAAAATGCTGCAGCGAAGATCACAAAGAACTCCCAAATAAATTTCAGTATCTGTAAGATGTCATCAAATTGCGTGGTGATGATTGCTCCTCCGACAAGGAATAGGGCACCGGCAATGCGGCCTACCATGATTAACCTTTTTTCTGAAGCTTCGGGGTATAGAGGCT
>CAZMYK010000112.1:0-9554 GCA_964570435.1 uncultured Saprospiraceae bacterium
CAGAGAACTATGTAAAGGTATTTTGTGAAGGTGCTGTGGCAAATGAGGTGGCCAAGGTGAAGCTTTCCCAATTCAATAAGGAAGGCTTAGTGGTTGCCGAGCCGATAGAGATCTTTGCATCTGCGACTTAGGATTATCTTCTGCAGAAATATTTTCACCAAAAACACTTTCAAACTATAGCGCTCAACTGCTTACCTAAGGTCAAGCCCATCCATGCGATAGAAACTAGTCGTTCAGATACTGGTATTTGTGAGGATGCAAATCAAATGGCAAGCCTTTGAACCTGCTCTCTTTAACCTAAGAAGGGTAGTATAAAATCGAACGTCAGATTGAAGTTCTTATAGTAAACCCAAATCAGGAGGATAATGAAAAGGGCGAAGAAAAGAATGAACTTCCCAAAACATGATCCCTTCTTTCCGTAATTAACTTCTGTACCGCTCATCTTGTGATTTACTAATTTTGATGCAAAGAAAAACAAAGAATCTTGATTAGCAAAATATTCATGCTTATATATCAAGGCATTTCACGCGTAACCACTCCTGTTCATGTTTTTCCAGATGAGGTGCTAGTCTTTGGTAAACTAGTCGGTGATAATTATTAAGCCACAAAACTTCATCCTTGGTCAGCAAGTTCATCTTAATGAGGTCTGTTGCGATAGGAAAAAGGGTCAATGTTTCAAATTTGAGAAAGCCTTTGCCTGCTGAAACAGTCAGAAGACAATTCTCTATTCTAATACCAAATTTTCCATCCTCATAGTATCCAGGCTCATTTGTGGTAACCATATGCTCATCGATGGATGTAGCTCCCCTTGCAGCAACCCCAGGATAGAAACCTTGCGGTCCTTCATGTACATTTAAGAAGAAGCCAATACCATGTCCTGTCCCATGTAAAAAATTCATCTTATTGTGCCAAAGGTGTATTCTTGCCAAGGTGTCAAGTTGAACTCCCAAAGTTCCTTCCGGAAAGATTGCGCTATCTAATGCAATATGTCCCTTAAGAACGCGGGTGTAGGCCTCGCACTCCAAGTCACTTGGGTCCCCAAGGCAGGTAGTCCTTGTTATATCAGTTGTTCCATCCAGGTACTGGCCACCGCTGTCAATAAGCAATAGACCACTTTTCCCAATTTCAGCTGAATCATCCTCCGTAGGACGATAATGGACAATGGCTCCGTTGCCCCGATAACCGACGATGGCACTAAAACTTTCAGATACATAAGCTAGCTGACTCGATCGATATTCGGCAATTTTCTGTGCCAACAAGAATTCACTAGGTTTCTTGTCGATATTCTCCTCCAGCCACATATAGAATCGAAGTAGGGCTATACCGTCTTTTTCCATTACATTTCTAATATGCTGGATTTCCACCTCATTCTTAATGGCCTTAAACTTGATGGCTGGCAAGGTCTTAGTCACCTTATGCTTGCTATTGATGGCTCGATACATAGAATAGCTAATAGTAGTCTCGTCAATAAGGATGCTAGATTCAGTAGGTAGCAAATTTAGATCCTCCCATACCTGGGTATAAGACCTAATACTTATTCCTTCTTCTTGAAACCGCTGCTTTAAGAGGGTATCCACTTTTGACTCATCTATGTAAAGTGTGGCATCGGTGCTGGTGACTAGTAGATAAGAATATGCAACTGGATTAAAGTCCACGTCACTACCTCGAAAATTCAACGTCCAAGCTATATCATCTAGGGTACTTAGCAGATGGTATTTGCACTGCCACTTCTTCATTACGGCCCTGGTACGTTTAAGCTTAGATCCCCTAGATTCAGCGGCATAGGTGACATCATAGTCAAAAATTGGGGAGTCTGGGAGGGCATGTCTATCCAACCAAGCCTTAGAAACAAGGTCCAAGTTAGGAAGCAACTTGATGCCTTTCTCAGCTAGCCTTCTATCATAAGAAGACAACATTTTCCTAGAAAATAACCTGCCATCGCATCCGACGGACTGGCCTTCTGACATTTCATCAAGGAGCCAATCTATGAAGTTTTTACTTTGTCGATTATAGACTTTGTGCAATTCAAAGGGTCCTTGCTTCAACTCCTGTTCCGCCTGTAGAAAGTACCTAGAATCAGTCCAAACACCAGCATTTTCAAGGCTCAATACTGCACTTCCTGCAGACCCAGTGAAGCCCGAAATCCAAGCCCGAGAAGCCCAGTGCTCAGCAACATACTCACTTTGGTGGGGGTCACTGCTAGGGAAAATATATGCCTGCACACCAGCTTCATTGAGTAAGGTTCTAAAGTCATTTACTTTATCAAAAATAGACATATAGCAAAAAATTATAAAGTGTATTAAATTAAAAATGTGATAAAAATATATTACAATTTTCTTTAATATGAAGAAATTGGCCTTATATTTGCTTCTACATAATCAGTTAGACCTCCAATCGTGCTGAGCATGTGAATTTAAACATGAAGCTTGTAGAACTTTACCCACTTGGTAAATGTTAATATAAGTGGAAATTTAGTAATTCTAAATCCATTACCGATGTTAAAGCAGAGATTAAGTCAGAAAATGATCCAGAAGCTGTCCCCCCAGCAGATTCAGGTCATGAAGCTATTGCAGATACCCACTGCATCTCTAGACCAAAGAATCAAAGAAGAACTGGAGTCCAATCCTGCTCTTGAAGAAAGTGAAGAAGATTTCCAAGAAGTTTTTGACCTCGAGAAAGATGATTCTGAAGAACAAGAATCGGATGACTTTGAGTTGGATGACTACATTAACGAATATATAGAAGATGATCCCGTTTCCTACAAATTAAAGGATAGCAGCGTTTCCATAGAAGAAGACCGGAATATCCCATATGCAGTGGAAAGATCATTTCATGAGGAACTAGAACGGCAACTTGGATTGCTTAATATACAGGATGATAGGATGCAAAAGATTGCCGAGCAAATCATCGGCAGCATAGACGACGATGGCTACCTTCGACGAGAACCAATTGCCATCATTGATGACCTATTGTTCTCTCAGAATATAGACGCGGAAATTGAAGAGGTGGAAGTCATGATCAAGCGGATCCAAAAATTCGATCCCGACGGGGTTGCTGCAAAAGACCTACAAGAATGCCTCTTAATCCAGCTTCAGAACAAGATTGACAAAGGCGAAGAAAACCACATTGTTGCTAAGAACCTTGCCCTTAAGATTCTTACCAGCTACTTTGAAGAATTTACTAAGAAACACTACCAGAAGTTGCAGCGTTCGTTGTTTATTTCTGAAAGTGAACTCAAGGACGCAATAGAAGAAATTCTAAAGTTGAACCCGAAACCGGCAACGACGATAGACTCTACAAGAAGGAACGCTACGCACTATATTGTACCGGACTTCATAATTAGTAATAGAGATGGTGACTTGGAGCTAACACTCAATAACAAGAATGCCCCAGACCTACGGATTAATGACCAGTACTTGGAAATGCTGAAAACGTACAAGAGTGTGACTGAAGGTAGGAGAAGTTCTAAGAAGGAAAAAGAGGCGATCATGTTCATCAAGCAAAAGATCGATTCTGCTAAGTGGTTCATCGACGCCATTCTACAACGTCAGGATACCTTGTTCAAGACCATGTATTCCATCATGCAGTATCAGAAAAGCTACTTTACTACGGGTGACGAGCGACGTCTTAAGCCAATGATTCTAAAGGACATTGCTGAAATCACAAACCTAGATATCTCTACCATCTCAAGGGTGGCCAACAGTAAGTTCGTACAAACAGAATTTGGATCAAGAAAGTTGAAAAGTTTCTTCTCAGAGTCTCTACAAACCATGGATGGGGAGGAAGTTTCTACCCTAGAGGTAAAAAATATTCTGTCCGACATCATTGCATCAGAGAATAAGAAGAAGCCCTTGTCTGATGAGAAATTAAAGGACATGCTTCGAGGAAGAAGTTATAATATAGCACGAAGAACAGTTGCAAAATATAGGGAACAGCTCAATATTCCGGTTGCTAGGCTTCGTAAGGAATTGTAAGCATCGAAAAACTTCTCGACTAGATACTTAGCAGCGGCTCAAAGCAAAGAACTTAATCCTCGTCTGAGCGGTAAATTCTACAGGTGATCTTAGGACAGCTTGTTGATTGAGCATAGTGCCCAAGGTGCAAGCTAGTTACAGGCTGACCTCACTTATTTCGATGAATTTCTGTGCCCTTGCCTTGATTTCCTCTTGGCTTAAGCCCTTCAACTTCTCAATGCTGAATTCTTCAACACAGAAAGAAGCCATGGTCGAGCCATATATGATGGCACGCTTAAGGTTTTCAAAAGACAAATCATCTTGACCAGCAAGGTAACCGATGAATCCACCTGCAAAAGTATCTCCTGCCCCTGTCGGATCGAAAACCCTCGCCAAGGGTAGCGCAGGTGCAGAGAAAATCTTTCCTTCATTGAATAGGAGGGCACCATGCTCACCCTTCTTGATAATTACAATCTTAGGTCCCATTTCATGGATCTTTGCCGCAGCTGTGACCAATGCGTGCTCACCTGATAACTGCCTTGCCTCCTCGTCGTTAATAGTGATTACATCCACTTTTTCTATGACCTTATGCAGGGCTTCAAGAGCAATGTCCATCCAGAAATTCATGGTGTCCATCACAACAAGTTTAGGCCTTTTGTTCATCTGGTCTAAGACTTGAAGTTGTATTTCAGGTGTAAGATTACCAAGCATCAGGTATTCGCTATCTCTATAACTTACAGGCAACTGTGGGTCGAAATCTGCCAAGACATTAAGATCGGTAGTTATCGTATCCCTTTGATTCATGTTATCATGGTACTTACCCGCCCAGAAGAAAGACTTCTTACCTTCCACAATCTCAAGTCCATCCGTATTTACTCCCCTAGAATGAAGTTCATCGATTTCGGATTGAGGGAAGTCGTCTCCAACAATGGAAACAAGGTTAATTTTGTCCGTAAAGTAAGATGCTGCCCAAGAAATATAGGTGCATGCACCACCGATACATCGCTCGGCCTTTCCGTATGGTGTTTCTATCGTGTCGAAGGCTACAGTTCCAACTGTGGTTAAGCTCATAATATTTTTAATTGAGACGGCAAAGGTAGGAAATTCTGTTGCTTCTGGAAGAATTAATTTCTCAAGTGCCAAATAACCCTTATGATCGTTCTCGCTGCTAGGTGGCTTCCGCTAGCTTGCTAAGATTAGAGGAATGTCCACTTACTTTTGAACAAAACGAGGCAGGCAGGTCTTTAATAATTGTCCGCCATCGTCAAGGCTGCTAAGTAAAATCCACTTTGCTTTCAATAAAGCGAAGAAAAAAGCTTACTTTCTTGCTAGGAAAAGACTCTGCATTTCAGATTCCATCAAGTCACTGATACGATTCTGATTCATTCTATTGCAACATTTAACGAAAACCTCCTTGTATGAAATCACTTTCACTACTTCTTTTAGTTCTTGGGCCAATATTACTTTTTGGACAAAAAAAATACGGTGCAAGCTTTTCTTTTGCTAGTGGTGCGACGATACCCACTAACCCCTTGCAAGACGAAGATAAATACAATGCTACTTATGACCCAAGCTTCGTCTCCAAGGCCAATTTAAGCTTGAGAATTTCGTACTTCAAGGTGGGGCTAGAAGCCACTTACTTTATCACTTCTTATAGGGAGGATCAATATGTCAGATTCGAAAACAACGGTCGAGGAATTGGCTTGTCTATCCCTTTAGAACTAAGACTACTCTCTAAGCACAATTATGACATTTCTATCTACGCAGGTGCTGGTCTAAGCAGACTAAATACGCCCGAGGTGACTAATTTCTTTGTAAGTGAAGGTAGGGCCGGAACTGGAACTAGGAGGGAGGTAGCAAAGATGGAAAATATCTATACCACTGACATAGGCGCAAGGTTGTATTACTCGCCCATCGAAAGGCTTTTTGTTGTGACCACAGTAAACTATCAATCCCTTCTAGGTGCCTTCAATTTGCCGCAATTTACAATGGGAATCGGCTTCAAATTATAGATTGAAAGATCTGACCTAATATCGCATCTGCCAATACGGATTCTTCCGTCCTTCAATGGATTCCGTAATGTACTTCTTAGCCTTCCTATTGCGCTCTGCAAGGGTCATACTTTTTCCCTTCATTCTTTTAGGCACCGGCAGTTCAACCGCTTCCGCTGATAAGTCAATCTTCTTGGCTTCAACCACAACATCACCATCATTAAAATCAAGAGAGAGAATCATGCCTGGTAGACCATGGAAGCCTTCCGGACCGCCAAAAACAGGTATCGCATCAGTGAACCATGCTTCGATCTTGATGTCCTTCACCGTATCTACGGTCTCAGCCTTCATGCAAAGGTAACCTGCCACCTCCTTAATTTCATTCAGAATTTTCCACTTGAATCGAGGAGCATCTTCTTTAAAGATGTAGGTCCGACCTAGAAAGTCAACCTTGTCATAGACCGTCTTTTCAGCGTAGTTTCGAATGACCACATAGTCGTCCTTTTTCCATGAATAACCACTTTCACTCACCTCATCCTTATAAGTGTAGAGGCTATTGTCTTGGTTAAAAAACAACATATAAGGTTGCTCCCAGCTAGATCTTTTTCCCCAGGCAAGCTGCTGCCGGTCTTTCTCTTCTTGTGACATAAATGGCATCTTTGACATGATTTTCACCCAATCCTGGGTTCTGCCGTATTCTATTGTTCCAGAAGTCTCTTGGGAAAAGACTGATGAGGTGAAAATGGCAATCATAAAGGTGCCTAGCAATACTAATTTCATAGTTTTAAGTAGATTTTCCTTTTCTAAATGGTTCATATTTCTTTTTAATCTTTCAGGCTACCACCAACCACTCTTTCTAACATCAGATTTCATACCTCTGATATTGTACGTCAGACTCAACATTACGTACCTTCCAATGGCAAATGTTTCTGTAGTATTCACACTGTTTCCGCTAGCAAACTGCGAGACATTCAAGTTCTGATTCAGCGCATCATACACGGACAATCTTGCCTCGAGCTTGTCAGCTTCTAAGAAGCGCTTATATACAGAGGCATTCAATATGGGAACCGCCTGACTGAATTCGAAACGTTCATTAGTAAACTGTTGGTAATTGAAATTGGAGTTGAAGTAGAGTCCTGCAAAAGTCTTGGCATTCATTTCTAACCTGTAGGTACTGTTGACTGTTCTCTGGTCTTGTCCAGTATTGATGCTGTATTTTGTATTCACAATATTAAAGTTCGCATTCGCATAGACAGAAAAGTCTTGTGAAGCTGTAAAACTTAGTCGACCACCTGTTCTGTATCCAATCGAATTGGTCTCATTTTTCACATCGTTGACGAAGGCAAAGCTCTTTCCATAATTGACTGAAAAGTTAGCACGTGCGGTAAGCTTATTCTTCCATATTGGCACACTTAGACTCGAATAAGAACCGATCCTGCTCCCTCCTGTGAAGTTCATCGGAACACTGAAAGTCACCAGATTCTCATCTACAGTTTGATTGGTGATAATCTGGTCGACGAAGTAGGTGTAGTTCAAATTGGTACTGAATCTCAAAGACGTTGCGGGTTTACTTAAGCTAAAGTAGGAGCTAACTTGGTGCTCAATAGTAGGCACTAGGTCGGGATTTCCCTCTCTTATGAACAAGGGATTCCGATTGTCCACGATGGGTTGTAGATTGGCAATCGAAGGTTCTCTAGCGTTGGCATTATAACTCAAGTTGAAGTAACTATTCTTAACAGGATTGAAATTCACCGAGACATGCGGTATCCATTTCGCGTATACCTTGTCGATGTTACCTTCAAGACCAAGAGCGCCCTTTCCATCGTAGTCACCAGTCAAGTCAAAGTGTTGATACGCACTTCCCACAGAAACGTTGACCCCTTGGAAGCTGTACCTAATTTCAGCACCTAGCCTATTAAGCATGATCTGATTTCTGTAGATCCTGCTCAAGAAGCCATTGACGATCTCATTTTCATTGGAAATATCAAAAACATCACGGTCTCCATCCTCAATCCTGGTGCTGTGATTAAAGAAAGTTTGGAAAAAGAACTTCTTGCTCAGAGGCTCAACGTAAAGTGCATTGGCTTTAAATTGATTTTTTGAAGCTTGGGAGTTGTTGACTTGGTCGATCAATAAGTTGCCGGTTTGCATTCCATTGATGTCAAAGAAACGATTATCTGACTCCAGTGTACCTTCGTCATTCAGTGAAGTATTGAGGTAAGAAGCATTGATTCCAAAGCGCCTTCCCTTCTTGTTAAATTTCTTCCGAAGGATGGCTTGGGCATTGATCAAGTAGCCATTAGTATTTAAGATGTCTCTGTAGGTGTTGCTCGTAGATAGGACACCGTTTCGCGATAAGCGGGTAGATCCAAGTCCTCGTTCTATCTTGTCAATAGCCGCGAGATTAAGCCCCACCTTGATGGTATGAAGGGAATCCACCTCCCTTTCATAGCCTAATTCTACTCTGTGTCCAAGAGAAACATCGTCATCAGTTCTATTGCTCACATTTGAGGTTGTGAAGTCTTCGAAGAACCTGTCAGTCATAGAATTTGATTCCTTCTCTAAGCCTGCCTGATTAAAGTAGTAGACTGAGTTCAGCTTGTCTTTTTCGTGGTCATAGTTGAAATTCACTCCACCATTGTAATTTTGAGGAAAGCCGCCATTGTCTCTATTATTAAAGAAGACATTCTGAATACTAGACTCGATGCCACCATCTCCTCCTCCAAAAAAGTAGAACCTATTGCCGCCGCCTCCGAAGCCATAGTCACCACCATCATTGAAATTGAAGGAATTAGAGCCCATAAAGTCCTGGTAGTCGTCCCAGCCCAGGCCATTCCGTCCCGTATTGTTTCCTACCCCAATGATGGCAAACTGGATCTTTTCATTGAATTTGTTGTAGTTGCCTTTTAATTCAGCTCGAGATTGGGTCCCAATGCCACCGACCACCTTTCCAAATCCACCCTTCTTAAAGTCATCCTTTAGTTCTAGATTCATGGTCTTCGTCTCTGCCTCTCCGGTCGAGCCTGTGATTTCTTCTTCTTCAGACTTGGTATCAAATACTTGCACCTTACTAATTCCCTCTGCCGGAAGATTCTTAGTTGCAGCCTTGGGGTCTGAACCAAAGAAGGACTTTCCATCGACTGTGACCTTGGTGATATCTTTCCCCTCAGACGTTAGAGATCCATCAGATTCGACCTCCATTCCTGGTAAGCGTCGAAGTAATTCCTCTACGGAAGAGCCAGGAGGTACCTTGAAGGTAGTTGCGTCATACTCAATCGTATCTCCCCTGATTTTCATTGGCGCTTTGGCCGCCTTGATCACAACTTCCATCAGTTCTTGTGCAATCTCTGTCAGTTCTAATCTCCCTAGGTCTATGTTCTTTCCATCCTTCGAAGTAGCGTCGACAGCCAGTGGGATATAACCTATGTAGGTAATCTTTACCACATGGTCGCCAGGAGGTACTTTCTTGAAGACAAAGGAGCCATCTAGGTCCGTTCTTGCAAAGTCTATCATTGTGGAATCCGACTTTTCAAGCAACAGTACCGTGGCTGAGACTAAGGGGTCATTCAGCGTATCGAAGGCCATCCCATCGATTCGGTAATTATTCTTT
>CAZMYK010000113.1:0-9486 GCA_964570435.1 uncultured Saprospiraceae bacterium
CTAGGTGCTACAATGACATCTCCAAAGGTTTCGTAGATACTCTTGCGGATACTTGTGAATCCAATGTGATCTGTTGGAGATATTTCTGTCGGATCTCTAGGTTTATTCACAGCATCTGACTCGATGGTGACCCTTGGATCATCTACCACTTTCCTAACGTATTCTACAACGGACTCCACAGTTTCACCAGGGATGATTCTTACATTGATGGTAGCCTCAGCCCTAGAAGGAAGTACATTGTCCATGATTCCTCCCTTAATCACAGTTGGTGCAAGGGTCGTTTTGATCAAGGCATTGGCTGCCCTGCTTTTGCTTAGGGTGCTTGCGATTACAGGTCGCAAGAGCCATTGATTGGCGAAGATGATTCTTTCTGGCCACTTCATCTCTGGTCCAATGTAGGCAAACATTTTCTCAACGGACTCATTGAAAAGTGACCGTGGAGGATTGTCCTTAATCTTAACGATGGCATCACTAAGAATGGTAACCGCTGTCTCCTTAGGCGGCATCATAGTGTGGCCACCATTTTCTAAGTTGACTGAAAGCTTCATGCTCATTGCCCCCTTTTCGGCCAGACCTATTAAGCCTATTGGCTTAGAAACGCCAGAAAGTCCATCTGTGATGACAACCAATCCTTCGTCAATTATGAAACTAAACTTCTGACCTTCCTTTTTAAATTTGGCAGCCATCTTGACTGCGCCATCCTTTCCTCCTATTTCTTCGTCGTGACCAAAAGCAAAGTAGATGCTATTCTTGGGTTGGTAACCTTTTTTCAACATGGACTCTGCCGCTTCGAGGATACCCATGACCGAGCCCTTATCATCCATGGTTCCCCTGCCCAAGACATAACCTTCTGAAATTGCTCCAGAGAATGCATCGTATTGCCAATTTGAAGCAGTGGCTTCGTCTACAGGTACGACATCCATGTGGGCTAAGAAGAGCGCAGGCAGGTGCTTGTTATCAGCGCCCTTCCACTTATAGATAAGGCTTAATTCACTCACTGTTTCGACTTCAAGCTTTTCATGTACCAGGGGAAATTGTGATCTCAAAAAATCATGGAAGTCAAGCATTCTAGCTGTGTCAGCTCGGTCTGAGTAGGAAATCGTGGGAATCTTAATTGAACCCTGAAAGCGCTCTATGGCTTCATCGGGGACATCGATGCTCAGTGCATCATAAGTAGGTGCTTCAGGCGCCTTATAAAGAAGTGTTTTTACCAACATAAAGACCACCAATAGGAATAGGGCTCCAAATACAAAGCTGAAAGTTTTCTTCATTTCCCTAATTTTTGATCAAAGTAGTATTTCAAAGGACGAAATGCAAGAGGATCTTATTGTTCAAAGTCATAGGAGTCTCCATTTCGTTAAGCAGGACTACAATATTGGACTAATTTCAGGACTTTATTGGAATTTCACAGAAAAAACCGTACCCGACTTCTGCAGGGAGAGTCGAATTTCACAGTCGTCAAATTCATGCCTAACTTGAGAACCTCATCCTATCGGCCTTGTAAGGTGTAGATGAGGTCGGCTGTGGTTTTCTTTCTATCCACGTCATCCGTGGCCTCATAGAAGGTCTGAAGCCGTTCGATGGCAGCAGTCTTATTGCCTTGTTTTATATAGTAGAGTCCTAAGTACCAGTAGGATTCAGCAAAGTAGTCGGATTCGAAGCGGCGGATATTTTCAAGATTCTTGATGGCCAAAGGAAGGTTGCCCATTTCGCCGTAGGCCATTGCTTGGTAGAATTTGAGTTCTAGGGCACGACTAGTTGCAATTCGTTCTTCCAGCAGTTCAGCTGCTTCCTTGTAGTTTCCATTTTCATATGCAGTGAAGGCCTTAGTCATCAAGTCAGCATTGCCCCTAGTTACTGGATGATATAGATTCGGGTGGGTCTTATAGTGAGCAGCATATATTCCCTCAGGGGACTTCCTCATTTTTTCCAGCTGGTAGCCGATTATCGCTGTAGCAAGCAGTAAGACTCCTACAATAACAAACAGAATTCTTCTAAGATTCGATCTCTTTTTGCTAGGCCCCTTCTTATCGACAGTGGCAAGTCGTTCTTTCAATTCAACCTTCTCATTTTCAAAGGCAACAGCTGCAATGTCTTTACGAAAGGCCACTTCCTTCTTAAACTTGGGATCAGAAGAGATTAGCTCCTCGAATTGGCCTTGTTCTTCGCTAGTTAGATTCCCAGCAAGGTGCTTATCTATTAAGGTTTCCTTGTCCATATCAATCGTTTACCATTTTTCGCAATTGTTTGAGACATCTAGACTTATGACTTTTTACAGAATTCGAATCCTTGTATCCACCGATTTCTGCAATTTCATTAATATCTAGACCTCTATAATAAAACATCTTCAACATCTTCTGACAGCTCTCACCCAAGCTTTGAAAATGACGATTTAGTTTCTTTTGCTCTTTACTAAGTTCATGCTCCTCTATTTCGATACTATCGTATTCTTCGCCACTTATTTCTGGCGTAACCTCACGGCCTTTCTTACGAATTGTATCTATCATCTTGTTCTTACCTATTCCGAATATATAAGTCTTAATCGAGCTTGATAGATCCGCTAACTTACCCTGCACTCCTCGCTGATAGAAGGCCACCATTGTATCTTGGTAGACATCCTTAATCTCCTCTTCGGAAACGGAGTACCTTTTGAAGTAATTCAAGAAGGGCTCCCGATAGCTCATGTAGAGTTGGTCTAAGGTATTCTTGTCGTTCTGTGCAATCTGCTTTAATGCTTTCTGCTTGTCTATTTTCATTTTAGTCGTAAAAAGAAATCAGAAGTTAACATCTACCATTCCCAGCCTTCTTCAACTTGGCCTTCGGGCTTGTACAGATGTTTTGTTTTTATTCGTTCTTTCTGCCTATTCCAGATTAATCTAGCAAGACAGGTATATGGATGTTCAGGAGATGTGGGATTTAGGCATGCAGTGATATGTGGCTCTAAGACATCTAATCTGTAGAGGTAGCTCATTAGTAGTCCAAAGTCCTGCTCTATTAGTTCTGCCACCCGCCTTTCTATTTGGATCAGCATTTCTTCTTCATCGAAGTGCTCCTCGTTTTCTGAACTAATTTCTAGTGCAGACTTGATTTGATGGTAGGATTCGTTATTAATGTCCATTGGTCTCCGAAATAAAGTGTAAGATGTCATCGACGTATTTGCGGTTATTCGACAACCTTGGAACCTTGTTCTGGCCACCAAGTTTTCCTCGTTTCTCCATCCACTTGTAAAATGTATTTTGAGGTAGCGGTTCTATAGATAGATTTTCTAATGCCATACTCTTGAAACGTTTTGCTTCGTAGTCTGAGTTCACTGCTTGCAGGTTTAAATCTAACTTTTCACTAAAGTCAATAAGATTACGGGGGGATTTCTCAAATTCAATCAACCATTGGTGTCCACCCTTACTTCCTTCACCAAAGTAGATCGGAGCCACGGTATAGTCAGAACTAACAACGTCAAATTCTGTGCACGTCTGAGCCAGGGCTTTGTCTGTGTTACAAACCATGACCTCTTCTCCGAAGGCATTAATAAAGTGCTTCGTCCTGCCTGTAATCTTAATCTTGAAGGGGTTCAGGGAGGTAAATCTTACAGTGTCTCCAGTCATGTAGCGCCACAAGCCGGCATTTGTGCTGATCACCATGGCATAGTTCGTATCCAGCTCTACATCTCGAAGTCCAATGGCTCTTGCATTTTCTTGCCCATATTCACACATCGGCAAGAACTCATAGTAGATCCCATTATCCAATAGCAGGAGTAGGTCATTAGACTGGAGGTCGTCTTGGATGGCGAAGTATCCTTCAGAGGCGTTGTAGACCTCAAAGTAGGTAAAGTCATCCGTTGGGATCAGTTTTTCAAAGGTAGATCGATAGGGTTCGAAACCTACTCCACCATGCACATAGGCTTGGACTTCCGGCCAAATCTCTAGCATGTTATCCTTGCCAGCAGCTTCGAGGATCTTCCGAAAGAGTACGATCGTCCATGAAGGAACACCTCCAAACATTGTGACCTGCTCCTTAGAGCAGAGGTCGACCATTTTAGCAATTTTTTCATCCCAATTAGGAAGAAGAGCGGTCCTAAAGTCAGGTGTGTAGAAGGGCCTCCCTATCAGAGGCATGTTATACAACATGATGGCTGAAATGTCCCCGTAGGTTGTCATGTGGTTCCCCTCGTAGTTGTTAAGACTACCTCCCATTACCAGGTTCTTTCTTTCGAATACACGTGCATCACTTCTACCCTTGTAGAGCAGGGTTACAACATCCCAGGAACCTTTGATATGGCAACCTCTGAGATTCTCCTTTGGGACCGGAATAAATTTGCTCTTGCTAGAAGTGGTTCCTGATGACTTTGCGTACCAATTTACGAATCCAGGCCAAAGTACATTGTAAGATCCATTCATCATTCGCTTAATGTAAGCTTCTAGGTCCTCATATTCATTCAGTGGAACACTCCGTCGGAAGTCCTCTGCAGTATTAATGCTTTTATATCCATGCAGCTTCCCCCATTCTGTATTTGCAGCCTTACCAATGAGATAGTTGAATATTCTATCCTGGGTTTCATGTGGGTGTTCCATGAATTGCTGGACACTCTGGTAACGCCTTTCCAGATAGGTGCTGATTATCTTGTTAAATACTGCTTTCAACCTTGAGAGTTATTAGAACGAGAAATAAAGATAGCAATCCAAACAAAATATTAAAGTCTGTTAAATTCATATTAAATACAAGCCCGTTTTTGATTTTGAATAATCTTCTCTTACCGGAATAAGTTAGATGGAGTACTTAACTAGCTGTGATTGCGCTTTTTATGTGGAGTCTTTCTCAGTGATAAGGTTAGGAATTTCTTCATCCTACTATAACAATTGAATTATGAGAAAACACACATTATGGACCATCCTAATGGTCCTCGGGTCGATCATCACAGTAGAAGCTCAGTATTTCGGGCAGAACAAACCAAGGTACAGGAGCTTTGACTTTGATGTAAAGCAAACAGAGCATTTTGATATCTATTCCTACCTTAAGAATCCAGCCTTAGTGGAGCAGTTAGCCTTGCAGTCAGAAGCCTGGTACAGGATGCATGCACGGATTTTTCAGGATACATTTACTGAGAATAATCCACTGATTTTTTACAATAATCACGCGGATTTTCAGCAGACCAATACTATTTCTGGGGCAATAGGTATAGGAACTGGTGGTGTTACTGAGGCTTTTAAAAACCGAGTTGTGATGCCACTTACATTTACTACCCAGCAAACTAACCACGTCCTAGGTCATGAGCTTGTACATGCTTTTCAGTACCACATGATTATTGAAGGTGAGCAGACCAGTCTGCAAAATATGCAGAACCTGCCGCTTTGGATGGTCGAAGGACTAGCAGAATATATGTCCAAGGGTAGGACGGATACTTACACAGCGATGTGGATTAGAGATGCAGTGATTAATGATGACATTCCTGAGTTGAAGGACTTACAAAACCCAAAGTACTTTCCGTACCGATATGGTCAGGCATTTTGGTCCTTTCTAGCTGGACTCTACGGTGATCAAGTCATCGAACCAATGTTCATAATGACAGCTAAGCTTGGTTTTCCAGGCGCAGTAGATTCAGTTCTTTCTACTACTGTGGAGGACCTGAACGAGCAGTGGCTTAGTGCAATAAAGTCCCACTATGCTCCATACGTGAAGAGGAAGAAGGAGAACTTTGTCGGTCGAAAGCTAATCTCAGAAGAGAATGCAGGTAAGATGAATGTTTCCCCAGCACTCAGCCCTAATGGGAAGTATGTCATTTTTCTTTCTGAGAAGGATGTCTTCTCTACTGAGCTGTTTCTTGCTGACGCTCAGTCTGGAAAGATCATTCGACGAATTTCTTCTAAGTCTAGAGATGGCCACATTGATGATATAAATTTTATAGAATCTGCAGGTACCTGGTCACCTAATAGCAAGCAATTTGCCTTTGTAGCATTTAGCAAGGGAAGAAACATTCTAGTGATCAAGGATGCAGAAAGTGGCAAGACGATCTCATCTGAGAAGATTAAGGCATTACCAGCTTTCACGAACCCAGTATGGCATTCTAATGGAAAAGAAATCATCCTCACAGGACTGAAGCAGGGACAGACAGATCTTTATTCTTATAATATCAAGCGGGGCAAGGTCAGTCAACTTACTGACAATATCTACAGCGAAGTTCATGGGAATATGAATGCTGAAGGAACACACTTGGTCTTTTCCAGTGATGAGCTTTCCGTCAATAATGGTACGACAAATGGTAAATATACCTTCGACTTGGCGATCATGGATATGGCAAGCAAGGAAGTAGAAATTGTAGATGTTTTTAGAGGCGCTAATAACTTGAATCCCAACTACGATCACGAGGGAAACATTCTATTCCTTTCTGACCGTGATGGTTATCGTAATATGTATAAGTATGTGGTTTCTAGCGGAGAAGTATTTCAAATGACGGACTTCGTGATTGGGATTAGCGGGATCACAGAATACTCTCCTGCAATTGCTGTTTCAAGAAAGAGGGACCGAGTTTTGATGACCAATTACAATGACCATACCTACAATATTTACAAAACTGTTAGTAAAAATCTTCTTAATCAGCCGGTGGATGCAAAAGAAGTCAACTTCAATGCGGGAAGCTTGCCTGTGGTGGGTCTGAAGAACAGAGATCTTGTTAACAATCAACTCGATGTCATGGACAAGGCCCTAGCTGTTTCAGAGTTGAAGGAATACAAGAGTATCAGGTATAAGCCACAATTCAAGTTGGACTACATCGGTGGCGGAACGGGAGTAGCTGTCGGTAATAGTACCTTTGGGAATTACACGGGACTAGCAGGAGGTGTAGATATGTTGTTCGGTGATATTCTAGGCAATAACCAGATTTTTGCCCAAGCTTCGCTAAATGGTGAGCTACTGGATGCAGGTGGCAGAGTTACGTATATCAACAGAAAGAATAAGATTGCCTATGGTGTGGGCTTGTCTCATGTACCCTTACGAACGGGTTTTCAGAATTTCGAGTTTAACGAGAGTGGTGAGGCTGCACCAAATGGTTTGTTCTACAATGTGAAGCAGGACCTCAATATTTTGAGAATCTTTGATGATGGGGCCAATGTCTTTGCCCACCTGCCCTTTTCAAAAAGTTTGCGCCTAGAAGCAGGTCTAGAACTTAGTTACAGGAGTTTCAGACAAGACCAGTATACAAGTTTCTTGCAGTATGATCAGGCTCGTGGACTGTCTCAGGAGGTTTTCAGGGAAAGAGAGCGGATACCTACAGGTGATAGGATACAGTTTGACCGGTACTTTAGTTTGGTCAAAGGGTGGAAGCAGAGTTTTAATATTGCCTTGGTAGGAGACAATTCGAATTTCGGATTGACATCTCCCCTTAGTGGCCACAGATATCGAATAGGTTTCGAGCAACACTATGGGACAGATAACTACCTAAGTGGCCTAGTGGATGCAAGAAAGTATTGGTGGGTTAGGCCTTTTAGCTTCGCCTTACGTGGATTTGCCTATTCGCGATTCGAACAGGATGTGAATAGTCTATATCCCTTCTACGTTGGGCAGATGGGCTTCGTAAGAGGGTATGGTTCTTTGTTCAATGGGGCTTCAGACCTATTGGATGACTATGATGTGGCCTTTGGACAAGTGCTAGGTACGAAGGTCTTAATGGCAAGCGGAGAAATTCGGATGCCCTTCACTGGTCCGAAACAACTTTCCTTAATTGGATCGAAATACTTCTTGTCTGACCTCGCTCTATTTTATGATGCGGGCCTTAGCTTCGATGAGTTTTCCCATCTGAGAGATGGTGAACCTATCGTTGTAACACGAATCAATGGAGATGGGAGACCGATCAGTACTGAAGAGTTGAGGAAGCCAGCCCTACTAATGTCTGCGGGAATTTCTGCACGCATCAACTTGCTGGGTTACTTGATCGCGGAGCCTTATTTTGCGGTTCCTATTCAGAAAGGCGCTCGAGGCACGTTCGGAGTGAATCTAATTCCAGGCTGGTAGAAATCTGATTGTTTTCTTGGTTGAAAGGATATTTTGTCTGCATAATTCTTCCTACTTGTGTTCCTATGTTCGCAATTAGGGAGGATTAGGGCAGTCAAACTAGTCCTATTTGATCGTCTTGAGAACGCTTAGAGGGATATGCTTAGACCACTTGCTCCCTGAAAGGGCTCAAAGCTGTTTTAGGGAAAATTTCACCAGATGAGTTTCATTGAAAGTCATCTTTAATGGAATGAATTTGGTCATTTGAAACCCGTAGATTAGCTAGCTCCTTTTTCCGGAACCTACTTTCAAAACGGGGTTCTACCTTGGATTTGAATACTTACTAGTCCATTGAAAATAAGTAATTGCTCTGGACAGTTCTACTGAATATGCGTCAACTAGGCAGATAGTCATTGCAAGAGAGGTTCCATCAATGGCAATGCGGGTCCTAATTGAATCCGTTTTCCACCTTGATATCAGGTCGAGAATCGGCAAGTTTAGCAATTCCTTCGTCTGTCACTTGAGTCTGCCAGGTATAGATTCTTTTTAACGCTGGGAACTTGGCAAGGTGGTCTAAGACCCGGTCATCCACCTTCGTCCCAAAAAGATTAATGGATTCAAGTCTAGGTAGGGGTTCAATCTTCAATACGTCTTCAGAACTTGCATTCGTGCCATTGAGCTGCAACCTAATCAGGTTCGTAAGCTCCGACAAGAGGGGGAAATTAGGATTAGCAATGGTGGTGTTTTTCATATCTAGAATGATCACATTCTGGGCACCCTTACCGAAGTCTAGGGTTTCATTGATATCACCTGAAAGACCTAATTCCAAGAAGTTGTCACTGCTTGACAAATCCGTAACCTTGAATCCTTGAGTCGAAAGTGCTTGTATTACAGCGGGATCTAGTTCAGGACCTGCTTCTTTTTCGTACCATGGTCGAGGAGAGAAATCCACATTGTACATCTTCAGAATTCCACTAACCACATCATTGCTCATTTCTACTTCCGCAGCCTTAGCTTCGAAGTCAGCGCCAGAATTTAGCCACCATTTCATCAGTTCCATTTCGTAGTAGGTCATTGGGAGCCCCTTGGTAGGCATAAATTTGACATTGTCCTGGTCCAAGGTAACTCTTCTGAAAAGTTCGCTCTCGATGGCATCACCATTGGCAATAACTTCTCCACCGTCTCCGCCCTCTAATAGCGCTTCTACGGATTCCATGTTAAGATTCCCGCTTGCTGATTGGTCATTGTGACATTGCACACATTTCTCCTCTAAGATGGGATAAATGATGTGCTCGTAGGTCAAGATGGAATCTGATGACATGGAAGACAAGTCTACTGGCTCTGGGGTCTCATAGCCAACTAATTTTTTGACAAAGCCCGGTGCTGCTTCGACCAGGTAGTTGTCCCCATGGGTGAGTTGGCCACCTATGTGACCGCCTAGCGATAGGATGATAATCAATGCGAACTTAAGGACGGTGGAAAATATATTCTTGGACTTTCCTGCAT
>CAZMYK010000114.1:0-9481 GCA_964570435.1 uncultured Saprospiraceae bacterium
GTTTATCCAAATGTAATAAAAATCGATTATTTCGAGATGGGAGCGGAAACAATGACTTTTACACCTTTAAAGAGACTACAAAGACTGTTGGCAGTAGACAAGAAGTCGATTACCCAAGTCTACGTCTACGCCTTGTTTAATGGCCTTGTTAATTTGTCCTTACCCTTAGGTATACAGGCAATTATTAACTTGATTCAGGGTGGAGAGATGTCCACTGCATGGGCAGTTTTAGTAGGTTTTGTACTTGTGGGAATTGCATTAACCGGAATCTTCCAGTTAATGCAACTACGAATTGTGGAGAATATAGCTCAGAACATTTTTACAAGAGCTTCCTTCGAGTTTGCATTTAGGATTCCTAGAATTAAGTACAGCGAGTTGTACAACTACTATGCCCCAGAACTAGCGAACCGATTTTTTGATACGATTACCATTCAAAAGGGACTACCCAAGATATTAATTGATTTTTCACTTGCTTCCTTCCAAATTGCAGCTGGCCTGATCGTCTTGAGTCTATACCACTCCTTTTTCATCATTTTTGGAATTGTTCTGATTGCGCTGGTCTATGTTATTTTGATCGTCAGCGGTCCTAAGGGGCTACGCACTAGCCTGCAAGAGTCCAAGCATAAGTACGGAGTGGCTCATTGGCTGGAGGAAATTGCAAGAACTAAGCTTTCCTTCAAGTTGATAGAGAACCAGGAAATTGCAATGACGAAGACGGACACCCAAGTCTCATCTTATTTGGGAGCGAGAGAAAGCCACTTCAGAGTCCTAATTAGTCAATTTTTGAAGTTGATCGGCTTCAAGGTCCTAGTAGCTGCGGGCCTACTAATTATTGGCAGCATTCTAGTATTCAGGCAGGAAATGAACATTGGGCAGTTTGTAGCTGCAGAAATCATCATTATCCTGATTATTAGTTCTGTAGAAAAACTGATCAAGTCCTTGGATTCAATATACGATGTCTTGACTGCACTAGAGAAGATCGGACACATTACCGATATGGACCTAGATAAAGAGGAAGGTCTTCAATTCGAAGAAGGTATCAGAAGCATTTCTACAAGTGTGCACAGTCTTAGTTTTTCATTTGCAGATAGCCAAAAGATCATTTTGGATGACATCAATTTCGAAGTGAAGGATAATGACTCACTTGTGATTATGGGTTCTGCGGGATCTGGTAAGTCCACTCTCATTTCATTGTTAGCTGGTATACATGATCCCTCTGAAGGAGTGGTTAAGTACAATGGCCTATCCATGCAATCCTTAGACTTTGTCACGCTGCGGAGGCATATTGGATTTGCCCTTAGTAACAACCAGATTTTCCTAGGTAGTTTGCTGGAAAATATTGCGATGGGACGAGAGAATGTGTTGACGGAGGATGTTGTGAGAGCAATTGAAATTGTGCAATTGCAAGACTTCATTACGACCCTGCCACATGGATTGAACACCAACCTAGATCCAGACGGTAAGAGAATTCCCAGATCCGCAGCAAACAAGATAATACTTGCTCGGGCCCTCGCATCGAGACCTAAGTTATTAATCCTGGAAGACCCACTAGACCACGTGCCCTTTGCTGAAAAGGAGGTCATTATACAAAAACTAACTGACCCGAAGGCTCCCTGGAATATCATCGTAACCACAGTTGATGAGGCTTGGTCAAGATACATTGACCATAAGATAATGCTGAATAAAGGAAGGGTAGTTTCAGATGAAAGTAAATCGATATAAGGATGCTGAACATAAGTACTTACAGGATTAATGAGCGAGTGAAAATGGCAAAGTATAAGTCCTTTCGAATGCTCGAAAATAAAAAGGTTTCTAGGGGATTGATCATCATCATCATGACATCTCTTGTTATTTCTATTGCCGCCCTCTTTCTGCCATGGACCCAAAATGTGCGGTCAAAAGGCTATGTCACTACTTTGAATCCAGATGACAGACCCCAAACCATCCAGAATCTAATAGCAGGGAAGATAGATGAATGGTATGTTGTGGAAGGTCAGAGTGTAAATATCGGTGACACCATTATCAGGATATCGGAGGTGAAAGAAGAGTACCTAGATCCTCAAATTCTAGATCGAACACAGAGTCAGATAGATGCTAAGATGGGATCTTCTAAGGCCTACCAAGAAAAGGCAAGAAACTTAAGTGATCAAGTCGAAGCCCTACAAAACAGTAGGAAGGTGAAGCTGGAGCAAAACGAAATTAAAAAGAAGCAGGTATTTCTAAAAATTCAAAGTGATTCCATCGACCTGGTCGCTGCCAGAACTAAGAGGGATATTGCAAGTGAGCAATTAATACGAATGGAAGAGCTATACAAAGAAGGATTGAAGTCCCTTACTGACCTTGAATTTAAGCGCTTTGCTAAGCAAGAATCCCAAGCTAAGGCTGTAGCGATCGAAAATAAGCTTGCCTCACATCGCAATGAGTTGGTCAATTTAGCAGCCAACACACTTAGCATTGTCAATGACTATGATAATAAAATTGCCAAGTCAAAATCCGAACGGATGTCCGCTTTGTCAGCTGGTTTCGATGCAGACGCAAGCAGGAACAAGTTACAATCGTCTTACAACACCTATGAAGTAAGACAGCAGAACTACTACATTACTTCGCCAATAGATGGAATAATTACTAAGGCTATTAAAACAGGAATTGGTGAACTGATCAAGGCTGGTGATGAAATCGTAAGTATCATACCACAGGACTATGGAATTGGAGTAGAAATCTATGTTGAGGCAATGGACGTCCCACTCCTTGCAAAAGGTCAGAAGGTAAGAATACAATTTGATGGTTGGCCAGCCATCGTTTTCAGTGGATGGCCTAACAACAGCTATGGTACCTTTGGTGGCAAGGTGTTCGCGATCGATAACTTCATCAGTGATAATGGAAAATATAGGGTCCTTGTTGCCCCAGACAGCAATGTAGAAAAGTGGCCAGAAGAAGTAAGAATAGGCGGTGGAGCTAATAGTATCATTTTGCTGAAGAATGTGAATGTAGGTTATGAATTGTGGCGGCAGTTGAATGGCTTTCCAGCCGATTTCTATAAGTCAAATTCTGAAGAGGTTGTTAAAAATAAGGCGCCACTTAGAAGGGTAAAATAAGGAAGATGGAGGAGTTTGCTGCAAACTTAAGTTGTGGGTGTATTCAAAAGATGAGCAAGAAGATCAGGTGGATATGTATTCTGTTGCTAGCCCTAGGTTCACAGATCTTTGGTCAGACAGGTGTTGACGACGATGGGGAGATTCAAGCCCTTACTAAAGTGCTGACAATGGAAGCCTACCTAGAAATAGTTGAGAAGAACCACCCTGTTTTCTTTCAAGCAGGACAATTAGGAAGGATGGCTCAGGCTAATATGATGATGTCAAGAGGTGGTCTAGACCCAAAGTTCAATGGGGACTGGAATGCTAAGTCCTTCGATGGGAAAGAGTACTACAATTTGCTGGATCTGGGCATTAAGGTACCTACCTGGATCGGGGTCGATGTGAAGGCTGGATATGAGCGTTCAACTGGTGTGTTTTTAGATAATAGCGATGAGCTCCCCGATGCCGGCCTATACTATGCCGGAATTAGTGTTCCCTTGGGAAAAGGACTCCTGATCGACGACCGAAGGACAGCGATACGACAAGCAAAGATCTTCCAAGAGTCCACAGAGCAAGTGCAAGTCCAAATGAAAAACCGGGTTACCTACCAAGCCTTGCTGTCTTACTTGGATTGGCAAGAAAGCTATTTCCACCTCCAAGTCGCACAAGAAGGTGTAGATATTGCTGAAAGTCGATTTGATGCTTCAGTTGTCAGCTTCCAGAATGGTGACAAACCAGCAATAGATACCTTGGAATCGCTGATTTCAGTCCAGAATCGGGTCATCCAGTTAAGAAAGGCCGAGCAGGATTATGTCAAGGCGGTCTATGAACTGAATAATTTTCTTTGGATACAAGGTGAAACGCCATTAGAATTAGAAGATCAAACCGTGCCTGAGGAAATATCTGAAGAACGATTCGAGCGAGAAATAGATAGTCTTTATCTGGTGAAAGATTTGCTTCTAAGCAAGCATCCTGACATCCTTTCCTACGACTATAAGATTAGTGATCTTGAACTGGAAAGGCGTCTTGCAGTAGAATCTTTGAAGCCTGATGTGCGGGTTGAATACAATCCGCTCTATGAATCACAAGGGAGTTTCTTGCCTAGAGAGAATTACAAGCTTGGCCTCTTTGCTTCTTATCCATTGCTAGTCAGAAAGGAGAGAGGTAAGATCGGAATGCTTAAGGCTAAGATCGCAGAAACGGGATACGACTTAGATATGGAGACCACTAAGATTCGGAACAAGATCGAGGTCTACTATAACCTGCAGCAGCAAATTGGAGAACAAAATCTAGTGTTGAACCGCACAGTTGAAAATTACAGACGCCTAGTGGAGGCCGAGAACCTTAAGTTTTCAATCGGAGAGAGTTCGATATTCTTACTCAACTCCCGAGAAGTCAACTACCTTGAAAGTCGAAATAAGCTAATAGCCGGAAGGTCCAATCAGCTTAGGACACGGGCAATCTTCTTATTTGCTAGCGGCCTAATATATGAAGTGAACTAGGTTGCGGGCTAGCCTAACCAACGATTCCCATTCGACCCAGGTCCAAATTAATCTTGGCGCCTCCTTTTTTGATGGACTCGTAGATGGCTTCTACAATAATCATATCTCGCTTGCCCATTTCACCTGGGACCCTATTAACACTTCCAGTACTGATATGCAGTGCGAAATCATCCATTTGCAGCCCTTGTTGGCTTTGGTGCGGAAACTCAATCACACTACCATCTGAGCGACGCCCTTTGAGAGGCCCATAGCTGTTTGCAGGCATCAATTCGAACCACCCATTATCGCAAGTAGTGAAGCATCTGTTGGCCCTTGCATTGTGAGAAGTCATAATATTTCCAGTCGCTCCATTCGGGTATTCGAACTGGGCAGTGATGGTCTCATCGGTGTCCTTGAAGTATTCTGGTCGCGTGCTATACTCTTGTGCTACCACATTGATGGGGTTCATGCCGGAAGCATAGATTGCACTCTGTATAGAATAGACGCCCATATTCATAAGCGCCCCACCTCCCGAAAGGGATCGATCAAGCCTCCATTGATTAGGACTACCCTTAGATATGTAGGCAGCCTCGGCAGAAACGTATCGCACCTCTCCGAAAGTTTTTTCGCGCACCATCCGTTGGACCTCCTGCGTATATGGTTCGGAATGAAGCCTATAGCCAACACTCAATTTGACGCCCGCCTTCTTGCAAGCTTCAATGATGGCATCACACTCTTCGACATTCATGGCCATTGGCTTTTCGCAGATTACATGTTTTCCTGCCTTGGCGGCTCGAATACAGAAGTCCGCATGCATAGAATTGGGAAGGACAACATATACGATGTCGACATTCTTATTGTTCTTAATTTCATCGAAGTTCTCATAGTTGTAGATATTTTCTCTACTAAGGTCATACTTGTCTGCCCATTTTTTTTCCTTTGCTGGTGTGCCTGTAACGATCGCAGCCAAGTGGCAGTGCTTCGTGTCCACGAGGGCAGGAGCCAGCTGGCGGGAGCTATATCCACCTAATCCGACTAGGGCTATCCCCAGGCCCTTCTTATTTGGACTTTTACGAAGTTTAAAGGGTAGTGGTCCCATCAGTGCTACAGCCGCTGAACCCTTAATAAGCTGCTTGTTGAATATTCTTCTACTTGTTTTCATAGAGATCTATCTTGTCTTAAATTTGTGCAAAAGATAAGTAAAATATGGATAGTCTAAGAAGCTTTCTCGTTAATCGTGCTCTGCGATGAGCAGCATCTAATAGCCCTGGCATCTATTCTCCGCTCGATATCACTTATTCAGGCAACAAAGACTTGTATAATAGCGTATTATTGGTCAAGAAGAATTAATAGTATGCTACGCAAAATAATCAACTACTTCCTATCTGGCCTTGTCATCGTCCTACCAGCAATTTTGACAATCTCCTTGATATTCTATCTAATGTCATACATCGATTCTTACTTGAAGTTGAGATCTTCTCTCATCATATTTGGAGGACTCCTGGTCACGATTACCTTGATCGGCTTCATTGCAAAAAAGTATGTTGAAGCCGCCTTCTGGAAAAAGGTGGAAGGTCGACTAGTTAGACTGCCCATCTTGGGATTGGTGTACAAGTCTCTGAAAGATATTACGACGGCCTTGATTGGTAGGGATAGGAAATTCACGGAACCAGTCCTGGTGAGAATGCATGGTGAGGGAATTTACAAGATTGGATTTGTCACGAACAAGGACGTCAGTCTCTTGCTTGGTGATGACTTGCTAAAGAAGAATTCTGAAGAGCTATACCTGGTTTACTTTCCACTTTCATTTAGCCTTTCAGGTGACTTATTTCTAGTGGCCCAAGAGCAAATCGAACCGCTTCTGGGTCAATCCAAGGAGGTAATGCAAACCATCGTGTCTGGGGGAATCATCAAAACATAGCTGCCGATCTAGGAAATTAGTTTCAATTGCTAACGAGTATTTTCTCAACAAAAGGGCCTTCTGAATTGATACCATGTAGGATGTAAATTCCATCTGTAAGATCGTGCGTTAGCATTTGTGAGCCACCAGAATGCCTAACCCTTCTACCAGAAACGCTATAGAGTGTAAGTTCATGGGCTCCCGACACTGAGAATTTTTCCCTTGCAGGATTGGGCAGAATAAGGACTGCTTCCTTACCTTCTTCGTAGGTGCTAGTTTCCATGTTGCTCAACTCGCAAGCTTTCTCAGCCAAGTCCACGGCTAGGCTTAAGGCATCTGCAAAGAGCTCATTGATCACAACAGAAATTGAATGCCCGCATTCGATATCGTATAGTGTATAGGAAGCATAACCGATCGTATTGCCTCCATGCCCATAGTATTCTCTGTCATTGATATTATGCAGGTAGAGGCCAAGTCCCATTTTCTTTCCGTCAGCATCGTCTGGCCAATCGATGAAGTCTGTTACCTGCTCCATCACAAAATTGCTGAAGTGCTCCTCACCGAATACAAGATCATACCAAGTGGTAAGAGATCTTGGTTTGCTGACTAGGCATCCTGCTGACCATGTGATGGTTCCTAAGGCCGTTCGTTCTGTATCGAAGTAGTCTGCACCAAAGAGAAAAGGGTGGGCAAGTTCGCCAGGAACCTCTTCAAAGCCTTCAAGAAAGATATCATCAAGTCCCAATGGACTGAAGATTGAATCTCTGAGTAGGTCTTCATATAAGATCCCAGTAGCTGCCTCCATAACCATCGCGGCAAGGACGTAATTGGCGTTAGAGTAGAACACCCCTTCCCCAACGCCAGCTATAGGCTCAAACAAGTAAGTCAAGGTCTCTTCTGGACTCCATATGCGGCTGGGATCATTTAGGACCAGGCTAGGAAATAGGTCGGTATTACCTATAAAATCGTTCACACCACCATTATGTTGAAGCAGTTGTTTCACGGTAATGTTGGGATTCACGTGAGCTATCGGGTCTAGCCATTTGCTGATAGGATCTTCTAGGTCATAGAAGCCATTTTCGATCATCTTAAGACTTAGGATCGAAGTAAAAAGCTTGGTGTTGCTTGCAATTCCCACGTAGAGCGAGGTATCCATGGGTGTACTTCCGTGCGAAAAACCACTCACACCATCCCACCTCGGTCCACCCTTTAGCATAACGGAGGCTGAGACACCCGGAATATTATTTTCAGAGTGGTAGGTGTCGACTACTTGCTGAAAAGTACTTCCCACTTCTTGTGAATTTAATATAGGTAGGCCCAGCAGAAAAACCCATGCTAAAACGGATAATTTAGTAGTTGATCGTAAATCCATGGTCTATTCAGGGTGAACATGAAATTCTACAGACTGCGTGACTTCCTCCTGGCCCGCATCATGGCCCCAAACTCTTGCGCTTATAACGTAATTGGAATGAGCTTCGAAATTTCCGTCAGTTGACAACATAAGCGAATCAGTAAATTCTAGTTTGCCGTCCATTTCATGTACATGTGCCTCATCAGGCTGATTGTACAAGACCACGGAATCATCATCCTTCTTGGTAATCTTAACATTTACATGGTGGATGGCCTTACCTGTTTCACTTTCGAAATTAACCTTGATGTCAAGCATTTGCCCCATTTTTTTTGCCTCAGTATTGGGTTGTTCTATGGTGGCTGTGTACTTGAATTCATCGTCGTGACTATGATCTGGTTCCGTTTTCTCACACGAAGTTGCAAGGAATAAGCAAAGAATTGAAATGGAAAATAGATACTTCATATCGAAAATAGTTTTATTAAGTTGATACTTACAAATGTAACGAAGTCTCAACCTTTATTGTATATCAGGTAATTACAAAATCTGCTTTTGATGTCAAACTGCGACACTTCAATCAATTGATGAAATGGCTTGTTCCCTAATTGCCAAAGTCTCTTACAGGTATAAAAACCGTCGTTAAGCCCCTATTCAGTAGTTGGAGAAGATCAGTTTGACTAGAAATTAATGGCCTTGTTTAGATATGCGTTAAATGGAATCAAGGTAGTAAAGCTGTGCTCTATCAAATCCAAAAAATCCTTGCTGTTAATCTGCTCTTCGCTCAATCCATGGATTGCCGTAAAGTTTTTTCTTCGTAGCAAGTGGATGTGCCTATGATCCTTGGGATAGCCTCTTGGATTGGTTTTCAGGGCTTCCTTGTCTATCGAAAGACCTCCGAAGGTAGTCTTGAAATTCTTGCCATTGACAATCTCTAAAAGTTCCTCACCGTCATAGTCGATGGCAGCTCTGATCTTTTTCAGTGATGGGGAATCTGGATGATATAGTCCACCACCAATGAAGGAGCCATTTGGCGATAGGTGTAAGTATAGAGAAGGTTCATGCATTGCCTCAGCACTAAATGAGAAGTTATCCTTGTATATTGGTTTGCTAGGATGGAACATCCGATTGTTATTAATCCTCTTAATTGTTTTCTTGGGATCTAATTGCTCATATCTCGCGTTAGTCCTGGCTAGGCGTCGCAGAATTTCACCAGCTAGACTAATCATGACGCCTCGTGCCTCAAGATAGCTCGCCCTATTGTCATCCATCCATTCCTTTGAATTGTTCTTTTCCAGTTTACGAAGGAAGGTGAATACGCCTTCAGTGTCCATATGCAACATTTTGTCAATGGAGAACTATTGTGAAGAAAAAATGTTCAGAATGCTTGAAAATATAAGTTGGCATTTTTGTCACTTGTTCAACATAATAGATTTTATATTAAAACTACATTCGTGGCATGCATGGTGAAAAACTAGATGTTGTTATCATCGGAGCTGGATTAACTGGACTGACCCTAGCCTACTTGCTAGGCAAAACGAACCTCAGCATTAGGGTTGTCGAATCAAGATCAAGACTTGGTGGTCGAATTCATACCCTTGTTGGAGACAAGCATCCTCCTCTAGAAATGGGAGCAACCTGGCTTGGAAGTAAGCATAAACATTTAGTACAACTTTTAGAT
>CAZMYK010000115.1:0-9479 GCA_964570435.1 uncultured Saprospiraceae bacterium
CAGGAAGAAAGGGCCGATAGTCTAGCTATTATCCTTGAAGCTTCAGGAAGATTCACTAAGGTCGATACACAAGTTCCTATCCACGAGGAGATCCAAGATAGCCTAGTACGTTATTTGATCGAGGATCAAGGACTTAGACGTATGTCTTTTGAGCTAAATGAAGAACTAGTCGTCGCAGGATTTGGGCACTTGATGGAAGATGTAGAAAATTTGCCCAAGCTAATTTACCACAAGAGACATATCAGCAGCTTGGAGAAAATCATTGACAGTATCGGTTTCCCAAGTAGGCAATCAGTAGGCTACTATGGGATGAAATCTGTGAAATAATCATCATCCATTCACTACTTGAGTACTTAGAAAAGTATGAGGAGGATTTTGTTGCTAGTTTCAGAGGTAACGCCTATGCTATTTTACTAGATAAAAAGCTGGTCTTAAGTGGTGAACCACAGGTCTACGGGACACAAGGGTTTTATGACTCCCAACTTAATATGAATTTCCTCCACCTGCTAAGAAATCCTCTAAAAGTAGATAGTCTACGCACCTCGACATCGACCCACTAGATGTGTATCTTGGAATTGCTAAAATAGAAATGGTTCAAAATTAAAAAAGGCCCTTCCAAACCGATTGGAAGAGCCTTTCATATCTTTTAGAAATTATTTTTATTCTTCTTCAGAAGAAACAACAACTCCACCGTCTAGTTTGTCTTGTAGCTCTTTAAGCTCATCCCACTTTCCTTCAGCAGCAAGACCAGCTTGCATTGGCCATGTCGAAGGATTCTTGCTCTTATATCTTGAACCAGCAGCTTCTAGCAATTCCTTAAGCTTAGCAACATCCGTCGCCGCTAATTCAGCAAAAGTGTTGATTCCACCATTGTTGAAAATTTCAGCGATCTTTGGACCGATCCCTTCTACCTTCTTAAGATCATCTCCAGCGGCAGCTTTAGCTGTGCTCTTAGGAGCTTTCTTAGCTTCGACAGGAGCAGCTTCTTCCACTTTTGCTACAGCTGGTGCAGCTTTCTTAGGAGCCGCTTTCTGCTTTGCAGGTGCAACATCAAGTTTTTCTTCTACTACATTCTGAGTTGGTAAAACACTAATGTAAGTTCTGTTATTACGCTTCTTAGTGAAAGTAACATAACCATCTGCCTTAGCATGGAGTGTAAAATCTTTACCTAAGTAGGTGTTTTCACCTGCATGAAATTTGGTACCTCTCTGTCTAACGATGATGTTGCCTGCTCTTGCAAATTCACCTCCAAATAGCTTTACACCAAGTCTCTTACTTTGACTATCCCTTCCATTATCCGTACTACCTACACCTTTTTTATGTGCCATGATCTTATAAATTTATGAATTATGCAGAAATAGAATCAATCTTGATCTTAGTGAAACTTTGTCTATGACCATTTTTCACCTTATATCCCTTTCTTCTTTTCTTCTTGAATACGATGACCTTGTCACCCTTAACGTGTTCCACTACAGTGGCACCCACAGAAGCAGATCCGAGAAGAGGAGCTCCTACTGATGTGTTATCGCCATCTGTAACAAGATGAACTTCATTGAAATTCATTGAATCTCCTTCATTAGCGTCTAATCTGTGAACAAAAATCTCCTGATCTTGCTCTACCTTAAACTGCTGTCCTGCTATTGTAACTATTGCAAACATTCTGCGTATTTTCTATTTTTCGAAAATTGGACTGCAAAGATATGTTTAATCTTTTGTTTTTCAAAGACTAATTAACAGATCATTGAATATTTTTTTCAAGAAAATCTTCAAGCTCGAACTTGAACTTCTGCTTTTCACTATCCCGAGCAATTGTCATTTTGATTTTCTTGCCTGCTTTTCGTGATAAGCTCTTGCTGATGTACTCGAGTTTTAAGAAGCGTGTATTGATGCCATTGAAGTTCAAGATGTAGTCACCAGCCTCCAAGCCAGCTTCATCCGCTGGTGTACCAGGTATTACAGACTTGATATAGAATTTGTCGAAATTACGACCGATTGCAAAGACGATAAGGCCACTCTTGTCGTAGCGGAAGGGTTTCTTAAAGTGATACTTCCTTGCTTTCATGTGGATCTTTTCTCTAGGGTAGTCGAGCACAACAGTAAATCGTTCGAGTAATCTGTTCCCAATAATACCATTCCGTATATACACATTGCTCTCAATGATTGAACTGTCGAGGTTTTGGAAACTTGTGGTCAGCCGGTTAAACTCATAGTCACCTACCTTGAGAAAGTTCACCTTGCCTAGGAAGCCTTCAAGGTTACCACTAATACCAGTCCCTATTTGTCCCGGTATGACGTAGGGTGGCATCTCGATGGATTGATGAGTATTTTCATGCAGAAGGTAGTTGAGACTTGCTCCCGTATCCAAGAGCAAATTGATCTTTATAGAATCACTTACCCCTATGCCTGTATAGCATTCCATATAAGGCTTATTCTTCACTACTTTCAGATCGAAAGTACTAAAGCCTGTCTTAGGGCCTTGGTAGTGATCAGGATCATGAAAAATTATCTTTGATCTCTTATAATCGATTTCTACCACAAGGTTCTTGAATATGCTTGCACCTATTATTCCATCAATATTCATGCCTGTAATCTTATCGAGATCATTCAAGTCATCTTCTAAGACTAGTATGTCCTGCTTGATCCTTCCAGAGTTTTCGAATTTCAAGTTGACATTACGGGTAATATATGCAAAGACGACCCTGCTAAGGTCGGATCCAATGAGACTAATTCTTTTTGTATACCGCATTCCTAGGAGATCTGTGATTTCCTTTTTAAGGACTAAGGTGTTTTCTGCACCAGTATCAAAGATGAATTTCAGAGGTAGAAAACGATTAAAGTCTACATCTAGCACAATGAAACCCTGGGTATATTCGAATGGGACTTCTACTTGCTTCCTGCCTTTAAGAAGGTCCTTGCCAGGAAACTGCGCATTGGCAGTAAGACCAATTAAGATTAGAAAGATGATTAATGCGTTGGATCTCAAGTAGTTTTTTTGTTTCTCTTATTTATAACGTTTGGAAGTTATTTTGCGTCCAGTAGTTCGCTCTCGGTCCACATTTCCTTTCGTTCTCTGAATTTACTTTCTAAATCCACAACAAAGTCTTCATCGATGGAAACATGTTGATTCCTAAATGCATTGTAAATGTAGTTAGAAATCTGAGTAATTTCATTGTTGTCTAGGTTTGCTGATTTGGCAAATGCTGGCATAACAGCACCGTAAGCTTCTTCTTGCCCATTAATTGTAACCTTTCCCTTTAGTCCATGCATAATGATAAGTGGGATAATTTCCTTGCTACCATTTACCAAGTTCGCGTCGATCAGGGATGGTGCTTGCCCTTCTACTCCGTTCCCACCCCAACCGTGGCAGGAAGAACAGTAGGTGTTGTAGAGTGCGTAGCCACCCTCGTCTTCAGCAACTTTCCTTCTTTTATCATGAATGTAATAGATCTGATCTTCCTCGACTCTCCTGTTATATGTGCTAGCCACGCTTCCTTGTTCTGCTACCTTGACCCCACTGGGATATGCGGAAAGACGAGGTCCATTGTAGATAGTATCAAAGTCAGAAAGGATCTTTTGATGAACTTCCTTATCGACCGGATACAAGATATGTAGTGCTGCAGCGAGATGATTTTGTACGATTGAACTTTCATTGAATTTGTAGTACGTAAAGAGTTCAGCTAGTAGAGTTTCATCGAAGACAGCATCTGTGGAACTGATAATTTTGAAAAGATTGGCAATCACCCAGGGATCGGTGAATTCTATTTTTAGAAGCCTATCTAGTTCAATTTCACCCCTTTCATGCAAGGTCCACAAACCATAAAGCTGGGCATTTTTATTACCCTTGGCAAGTACTTGGTAAAGTTCCTCTTTAAGTCCCGCTTGAGTGCTAAAGCTTAGTTCTTCTTGGGCCATTCGAAGTAGCCAGGGATTCATAGATGTTGAAATGTACTTCAGAAGACTGTCAACATTGGTGAAATCGAAGTTGGCCTGATGCTTTCTACTTCCTTTGCGAGAGACCTTCAGCACTCGTCCGTAGTTGACGACCTGGTCCAGTCCTGCTCCTAGTATCTTTTCCCGAAGATAGTTGGTCATATATATCTTGTGTTGGATGATTCCCCTGTGAAAGTCAACAATGTAGAGATCACCATCTGGACCAGTTTCGATATTGACGGGTCTAAAAGCGGGATCTTCGGACACTAAGAACTCCTCTTCTTCAAGTGCGAAGCGTCCACTCGGGACTAAGTCGTTCTGCTTGACTTCTAGCTGCTTGATCAAGTTGGCTTCTGGTACACAAACGAAGGCGTCGCCATAGTAACTTGCTCCGATTTTTCTATCCCTATAGATATGAGGCCCACAGGATGAAGTTACATTCTTGAGGTAGCCATTTTCGTCCAGGGTGCCTTCCGAGTAACCCCTGTTGATAGCGGTAGCTTGGATAGGAAAAACTTGACGACTTTCGACAAGATTGGTGTTGATACCTTCTTCCTTATGAATGTACTTGTTGTGGGTTAGCATACTTGGAAGGAAGTAGTCGCCAAATAGGAGGTTGGAATTATCATTTGCATACAATCGTCCATTTTCATCTTGTGTGATGCCCCATTGACCTCTAAAAAATACTGCCTCCTTTTTCCAACTACCGCCATTGTAACAGTACCGGTGATGGCTTTTTGCGCTGTAAAAACATTGGTCAATACCTTTCAGTAGACCATTTGCTTTGTGTTCTATATTGCCACCTAATGCATAAGTTGAGTCGATAAGGATCGTATTCCTCGGTTGGTCATTTATGATTTCTGTGAAGTAGAGATTCGGATCGTCAGCATACAAGAGACCATTGCGAAATAATCGGATTGCTCTTAGCTGATGAATGTCTTTCAAGAAGATCTTAGATTGGTCCATTTTACCATCACCATCAAGGTCTTCCATAATGATAATTCGGCCTGCGGGGATGGCTTCTTTTTCGCCATTGATATCGGGCATGTAGTCAGGCATTTCAGCTACCCACATTCTTCCATTCTGATCAAAATCGATAGCGATTGGAGCTATTATATCTGGTTCAGAGGCTACGATTTCTATTTGAAGTTCTGGATCGCTAAGGTGGTAGCCATCCAGATGGGGGACTTCAGGTTGGCAAGAGAGGAGTAAAAGCGCAAGCAAAATTAAGGTTCCCTTCATAAACAATGGCAATAAATCAGGCATAAAAAAAGCCGCCTTAAATATAGGGCAGCTTTTTATCTTACAAAGAATAATGTGATTATCCTTGGCTAATTTTTACTTCAACTCTTCTGTTCTCTTGCTTACCTTCTGCAGTTTCATTAGAAGCAGTAGGCTGAGCATCACCATATCCAGTAGCTGTTAACCTGCTAGCATCAATACCTCTGTCCACAAGCCTAGCTTTCACTGATTCAGCTCTTGCTTGAGAAAGTGCCTTGTTATTTTCAGGGTTACCCACATTGTCTGTGTGCCCTTGAATTTCAGCATTGATTCCTGGGTAGGCCTTCAAAATTGCTGCAAGATTGTCAACTTCAACCCCAGACTCACCTTGAATTGCCGCTGAACCAGTAGCAAATGTTAGGTTATTGAATCTGAACGTTCCATCTCCATCTTTAGCACCACCATCGATAAATGCCATAATATTAGCTCCAGCTGAGTTAGCAGCAAAAGAAATACCGTCAAGGGCTTTCTTAGCAGCTGCGTCCACATTATCAAAGGCAGCACCTAAGGCTGAACCTACTGCGCTCCCTGCAGATACTGCAGCATCTCCTACTGCACTAGCACCATCTTTTACCATGCCACCAGCATCTTCCATCGCACCTTTGGCTTTGTCTCCCATTTCATTGATAGTCTCTGCTCCTGGAACTCCAGCGCATGCCTCAGTTGTGGATAGGTAGTATGCAAGTGCTCCTAGCAATACAAGTGGGATTAACCATTTCAAGAAACCACCTTTAGGACCTGCCTTGTCAGCTATGGCAGCAGATGCACCTGTTACAGCTCCTCCTGCTCCCTTCACAACATTACCTGCTGTTCCAACAGCTCCGGCAGCAACCTTTCCGGCACCTTTGACCACATTCCCTGCAGTATCAACAGCACCACCAGCTAGCTTAGCACCAGCATCAGCAACTCCGCCAATCATATCTTTGGCACCTCCAAGAAGACTTCCTAACCCCAACATGCTACCCATACCAGATGGCATAGCTGCAGAAACGTGTTCTTTCTGTCCTTTAAGAAGGTCCATTAGGCCTCCGATTCCTTTTCCAGCAATTTGTTTTCCAACCATGCTCATTAAGAAAGGAGCGGCCATTTTTAAAAGAGAACCCGAAGAACTTTTACCAATTCCTCCCACTTTTGAAATTAAGTCTACCACACCTCCAAGCTTATCGCCCATTAGCATATCTAGTACTCCACCTCCTTTGCCCATTAGTGAATCCACCGCTGAACTATCGCTCCCTCCGAACATGCTTCCAATATTGTCAAGCATTCCTCCGTCAAAACCAGAAATCGATTCCAATAAGCCTCCGGCACCCTCATCAGAAGATCCCTTACTAATCATAGACCCAAGGATAGCAGGAAAGCCTCCACCGAGAGCCTTTGTAATGCCGTCCTCAGATTCACCAAGCATTCCACTCGCTTTTTGCGCGAGGGTTCCCGTCACCTGGTCTTTTAACATGTCTAATAAATTCATTGTTAGTTGTTTTTTTGTTAGTAAAATTCGTCGTTTTTAATTAGTGCTTTGTGGATCGTGTTTCGTGCTTAGGGTGGGGCCCGCAATATAATACAAATATGTGTATATTCACCGCCTAATCGATGTATTGTGGAAGATTTTAACACATTCCTGGTGGTGCCAGATAGTTTCAAAAACAGTTTGACTGCTGAGGAAGTGGCGCAGGAACTTGAGAGCGGGTTGAGCTATTACAAAGATAAGTTAAAGGTGACGGCCTTCCCATTTGCAGATGGAGGGGAGGGATCTTTGGAAGTGGTCGAACGCTTTGTCCAGACAGAAAGACGGACAATTTTCACTTTCGATGCATTTCTAAAGCCCATTCGAGCGCATTATTCTATAGATCCTAAAAAAAGGACCGCTTACATTGAATCCGCCCTCGTTATTGGTCTGGAAGTAATCGATAAGGAAGCCGATTGCTACAATGCTAGCTCCTATGGCTTGGGAATAATGATCGCTGATGCATTGGAGCAGGAAGTGGACGAAATTTTCGTCTTTCTCGGAGGAACTGCTACCTGTGATGGTGGAGTAGGTATGGCTGCAGCGCTTGGTTTTGATTTTTACACAGAGAAGAGGGTAGTGGAAAGACCCTTGGCACGTGATGTGAAATATATTACGGATTACAAAGTTGAGAATGTGCACAAACGTCTCGTAGATTGCAAATTTCATATCGCCTGCGATGTAGAAAATGTACTGCTTGGACCAAGTGGTGCTGTTTTTACCTATGCTAGACAGAAGGGAGCAAGCGAAGAGGACCTAGAATTGCTCGAACTTGGTATGGAAAATATTAGACGATTTGCAGCAGTAAAGGGGATCAATGTTCAGAAACATCCTGGCAGTGGAGCAGCAGGTGGAATTGGTGCTGGAGCAATCTTGTTTCTTAAGGGTGAATTGCATTCGGCCTTTGACCAATTGGTAGAGATTTCTGGCTTAGGTGAGATTATGCAGCATGCTGATGTAGTGATTACCGGTGAAGGACATATCGACATGCAGAGCTTCAATGGTAAGCTAATTTCCAAGGTGAGGGAACTTGCCGCGGATTTCAAAAAGCCGGTGTGGCTTGTGTGCGCATTAAGGTCAATCAGTGAAAAGGAAGCCATGCGCGAGGGATTTGACAGAATTTATTCTATCTACAGAAGTATGCCTAAGGAAATCAATATTCCGGAAACAAAGAAAGAACTTTTTAAGATAGGCAAGAAATGGGCTGAAGAATGGAAGCAAGCCTAGGCTACCAACTCATCCAGAAAATTGAGCTTGTTGATAAGTCTGATTTGGAACTTTCCCACAAGCTTCGATCGGCAAACATGCTTTTGGATCATTATTTTGATGAAATCCTGAAAGACGAGGGGATTCATTTTACAACCCTTTTTACGAAAGTTGCCTACCTATCCCTTAAGCTGAATCTCACCCGAAAATTGACCTTCTTTCTACACAGGCACAGGAAAAATATTTCATCTGAATTAGAAGATTTAAAAGCCTATACGCTATCCAAGTACATCCTTCTAAAACTCGCTACTCTGGTCGATGGTTATCAAGAAAGTGAAGCCAAGCCAGAAGTCTTTCCTATCCCGGAAGAGCAAGCTCCCGGTCCAACAAAATCTTCCTCATTTAGACCCTTTGCTCGAGTGCACGTTTTCTCTATCAAGGATGATTTCCTGCAAGCATATGATGAAGAGGCGCCAGAGGACCTTGTCTCTATCAGAATGAATGTGCCAGGAGTTAATGATAATTACAACTCAGTTCTAAGATTCTTGACTAGGACTGCACGTTTTCCAGTGACCCTGCACCTTGAAAATGTGGAAGTCCACAATGATGGATCGCTTACTCCCACAGTTGTAGTTTTTGAACCGGATTACCTCGTCGATATTACAACCGTTTCAGAATGCTTCAAGGCAGATGAATCTAGCCCCATTTTCTACTTTTTAAAGAAATTCATACCCGTTTTTCAGAACAAGTACCTGATCATCGGAAACACAGCTAATTTCTTTCTAGACGAGTTATTTTACAATCCGGATGTAGTCTTTTCTGATTTGATCAAGCAGGTTTTCAAACTAAGCCCCTTAGGAATTTCTATGATGGATGACGGCGAAGTTAGGAACCTTGTGACTACCCTGAAGAAGCACTTTTTTTGTATCAGAGAGGTAGTAAAAGGCAGATTGGAGAAACATGGAATTAATAGAGACAACAGTATGTTGGAGCCTTCCTTCTACTCTCCTAAATATGGCTTTCAAGGGCGACTAGATTTATTTTCTGTTTCTGAAGGAAGCAAGGAGGCGCGGATAATTGAATTGAAAAGTGGCAAGCCCTATAAGGCTAACACCTACGGACTGAATATCAATCACTATGTTCAGACGCTCCTATACGATCTAATGGTAAGTGCTGTGACAGATGGCCACCTTAAGATTTCTAACTTTGTGCTGTACAGCAGTCAGTCCGAGGACCCCTTGCGTTTTGCGCCTCCCCTCAAGATACAACAGAGAGAGGCGATTAAGTTGAGAAATCAGTTGGTGGAAATCGACTACCTCATGGCGAACGTGGATCTCGACAATGACAAGCTTTTCTCATTTATCGACCCTAAGGCAATTAAGTCGGATGGCTTTGCAAGAAGGGACATCGAGAAATTTCAAAAGAAATACCAAGGAGCAAGTGATCTAAGTAGATTGTACTTTAATGTCTTTACCGCCTTCGTTGCGAGAGAACAGATTCTTGCTAAGACAGGCGAATTCGGATTGGATAAGTCAAGTGGCTTGGCGGGCTTGTGGTT
>CAZMYK010000116.1:0-9369 GCA_964570435.1 uncultured Saprospiraceae bacterium
AGGAAAGAGAGAGAAAAGAGAAAAAGGCGAGAGAAGAGAAGGAAATACCATCGTGCCATACCGACTATATTTCAACGATCGTGGCTTCGCAAAACTAGAAGTGGCCCTAGCCAAGGGTAAGAAATCCTATGACAAGCGCGACCAAATTAAGGAAAGGGACAACAAAAGAGAGCTCGACAGGCTTAAGAAGATAAGGATTTAGTATAGCGATCATAAAAGCATCTATAAGGCAGCAACTAGGCCTTCGGATAGTGCTTAAGAACCCCCCCTCCCAACCTAGGTTGAAATGTTTTATATCTACTAGCAAATGTGGCCCTAGTTCCCAGAATTCACTAATTTGCCCAGGTGAATTGCTCCAAGTCATTACTGTTTCTGATCCTATTTTTTTCACTTACTTGTAGTGCTCAGAACGAAGTCTTGAGTCCATCTAATGACGGGCCTTTGTTTGATGTCCTAAAAGTAGAATCGAGTCTTGATTCTGTTCATGAACTAGACTTGACGTTTTCAGCGGAAAACCTAGACACGAATATCCTCGAATATGGGATATTTATTTCCGAAGCCGAGAAGCAGACGCTGAGCCTTGGAGGGAGAAACTTTTTCACTGGAAAATATCAAGATATTCGGCTGCTAGCTAACAAATGGGACAATAGGCATTTTAGAATTTCTACCGACCTATTGGCAGACCAAACCTTCAGCATCAGATTAGAAAACCTAAGCAAATCTAAGATCTCAGTCCACCCGAAGATAATACCCTATACCCGAGTTGAAAGAGGCATCATCGAAAAAACAAAGTTGGCTAAAAGAGGCACCCTATTTTCGATATTTTTCCTCGGTGCTATATTTATCTTCCTAGTCTACACAATAGGCCTTACCATTCAGACCAGGAATCCAGACTTTAAATATTACTCTTTTTACCTGGGAGCAATATTTATCCACAATGCGCTCCAAGCCGATGCCTTCCTCAAGACCTTTCTGCTATTTCCTTCTAATCCCGTTATGTATGTTCATCTTAATGAATTCCTACAATGCTATATCTACATTCTATTCATGCTCTTCATCAAGGTTTTTCTTGAAATCAAGCTAAATATGCCAAATCTGTCCAGAATAGTTAATGTAAGCATAATTGCAACCCTCTCGTTTTCTTTTATTTTTCTTTTAACATCGACTTTGACCCATAATTTTCGCTTTATCCAAGAAACACTATCCTTCCTGTGGCTAGTGATAGCAGCCCTCGGAGCAGTAATAGTTGTAGGCGTATACAGAAAATCGGATAATCCAGTTAAACACTACATTTTGGTGGGATCTATTTTCTTGCTGATTGGTTCTTTTTTAGAACTATTTACCTCGCTCGAAATAGACGGGGCCTATAATTGGAACCTATACGCTACACCTCCTCATGGCTGGTTTCCATTTAACTACACCCAGCTAGCGATTCTCTTAGAAATTATATGTTTTGCCCTTGCGATTGGACATAAAATTCGGAAGCAAGAAATTGCGTTTTCGGACCTTCAGCAAAAAGAAATCGATGAGCTGAAGACCAAGGAGAAAAACATTGAACTGGAAAGACTTCTTCTTAACAAGGAACTGACCGCCTTGCGTTCGCAAATGAATCCTCACTTTATATTTAATGGCCTAAGTTCGGTTAACAACATGGTCATGAAGGAGGATGCAAAAAGCGCATCCAAGTACCTTACAAAGTTCGCCAAATTGATGAGATTGACCTTGAATAATTCTAAACAAATGGTCATTTCCCTTGAACAAGAACTAAAGACCCTAAGCCTATACGTTGACTTGGAGAACATAAGATTTGGAGAGCAATTTTCTTACAAAGTGTCTGTACCCCAAGAATTGCTGGCTTCACGAATCTTTCTGCCATCTATGATACTTCAACCCTACATTGAAAATGCCATCAAACATGGCCTAAGCCCCTTAAAAGGTAAAGGAGAAATCTTACTAGCGATTAGCAGTGCCGGCGAGAAATTAACAATCATCATTGAAGACAATGGTATTGGAAGGCTTGCCTCTCAAAAAAGTAAGAACACGGAAGAACAAATAAGAAAGTCATACGGCATGGAAATAACCGCAAATCGAGTGGATCTTCTAAATAAAATTTATGATCTTGATGCAGGAATTAATGTCGAGGACCTAAGCCCTGGTACCAGAGTCATCATTACCCTTAAGAAGATACATGATCCGCAACAACTTATCAGTAGCAATAGTAGATGATGAAGATCACTGCAGGGAATCTCTATCCCAACAGATCAAGTGGTCTTGCCCAGAACTAGAAATAATTGGTCTGGCCTCATCTAAGAAAGAAGCCCTCACCCTGCTTTCCAAGAAAGTGCCAGATATTCTTTTCCTTGACATCGAAATGCCTGGAGGTAATGGCTTCCAGCTGCTCGAGGAAGTTGGAGAGGTCAATTTTGCCATCATCTTCACAACAGCCTACGATGAATTTGCCCTTGATGCCTTTCGAGTAAGTGCTGTTGATTATCTACTAAAACCAGTAGATGGAGAGGAACTAAGGTCTGCGGTAGACAAAATTAACAAGGGACTAAAGCATAGTAGAGAGCACCTCAACACCTTAATTAGGCATCTTAACAAACCTGTTGGCGCCAGAAAGATTCGATTCCCTGTATCTGATGGATTCGAGTATGTAAAAGAAGAAGACATTGTTCGGTGTGAATCCGACGGCGCCTATACCCACATTTTCCTTACTGCTAAGAGAAAGCTATTTCTCTCCAAAACCTTGAAGCAGGTACATGAACTAATCGATAGCGATAGATTTATCCGGGTGCATCATTCTCACATCGTCAATGCTGACCTCATACAACGCTACCAAAAAGGGAAGGGCGGTCAGATAATTCTTGAGGACGGAAGCGTTGTGCCTGTCAGTCGCTCAAAGAAGGACCGCTTTCTGGACCTACTTTAGACGGCTTACTTACTCATAACTACCACTTATTAGTTCGCCCCCTGAACTTACTGCTTTTACCTTTCGATTCTTATCATTTTAGGTCAATATTGCAATTAAGCAAACTGCAACCCTTATGAATAAAATACAATGCTTGATCTTCATTATGATGCTATTTTCAAGCCTATCAATGGCACAAAATGAAGAGGTACGAATAGAAATTCCTAACAAAGCAGACCTAAGATACGATGGGGAACGAATACAGATCGAATCCACTAATACCTTCCTGGGAAACCGAGTGGGTAGCGAGATCACTGATGGTCTTTCAAATACTTTTCTAGGTGAAAGCACCGGCTTCAAGAATTCCACTGGTTCCAGGAACACTTATCTCGGCGCTGAAGCTGGCTTCAATTCGAATGGCGAAGGAAACATCTTCCTAGGTTATCGAGCGGGCTATGGCGAAGACAAAGATAATAGACTTTATATCTCAAATTCTGAAACAGACAGGCCACTTATCTTTGGTGACTTTTCCAATAAGTTTGTACAAATTAATGATGACCTAGTCATATCTAGAAATATAACAGTCGAAAGTGCAGCAGTCATTAAATCCGCATTAACCGTTACAGGCCCAAGCAGCCTTGGTAATACTACCATCAATCATCCGCTTCCAACCTTACAACTGCAAAACTCCTCCACCTCCAACTTCCTCAACCTTGTCTATAATTCAACACAAGCATCATTCTTCCTTCAAAATGAATCTGGTGCCGTGCTCATGAATATCGATGATGGAGAAATGATCCTTCCGACCTATGCTGGTAGTGCTACACAGAACGTAGCCGTGGATGCCACTGGAAGGCTTGTAAAGACCTCCCTATATCAAAAAAAATACAATCGCTTTGAGTTTGACTATGAAGAAGACTTTGTCGGTTATAAGAAAATGACAATGGGTGTGCAAATTGAGGACGGGACAATCGTTTCAAACATCAAGGCCATTATACGTGATAATGATTTCAGTGCCAGTAATGGGATAACAAATACAGTATTTGCGGGGCTTTACAGGGTAAATAAGTTCACGGGAAATCAACTAGTGCCCCAAGTCATATATAGGATTGATGCTTCTGATACTCCTAGTGGAATACACATTGAGTTTTCTGCCAATAACGCTCCCGCTGCCGAGCTGAAGACCGTCAATAATGCTGACTTTATCTACCTACTTCAAGTATGGGTATGTGATGACTGTAGTATCATGGAAGTCGAAATCATAGGGAATTAGCTATATTTATCTTATTTCATACTAAGTCTATTGCAAATGAAGCAGTTCTATGTACTGCTATTTCTGACAACCTCCTTGTTTGCAAGATCGCAAACTAACGTCGAACTAGAAGCCTTGGTGGCAAAGTATTTTGAGTCAGAAAGTGGTGAGACTCATTATAACAACTTAGCTTCATTAATGGAATTCAATGCAAGTGTGAGCTTAGAAGAGGCCTCCCACTACTACAACTTATACAATACAAGCAAGTACATCAAATTAGATCCCAGATACCCCCTACTAGCAGACTTCATATTGGCAGACGTTCTCTACTATAGTGACAAGACCGATAGTGCCTTTCAGCACTATATGAATCTTTCCAGCGCCGCAAAAAGGATGGGTGAAAATATGCTTTCTGCTACTGGCTTCGGAAATGGAGCCTTTGTCTTAGAAGACCTAGGAGACTATATGGGCGCAGTCAAATTACTAAAGGGAAATCTAGATATATCTAGCAACACAGGTGACATTCGTGACCTAAGCGACCACCTCTATAATATCGCATCTGGGTATGAAAATCTGGGCATTAGGGATAGCTCTATCCACTACTTTGAAAAGACAATTGCAATAGATCGACTTGCCCAAAATCAAGATGGGATGCTGTACAATATGAATGTCCTACTTGGCCAATACTTGGAAGCAGGCGAAAATGAAAAGGCCTTGGACTTATGTGAGGAGTGTATTGCAGTTGCAAAAGAAATTAAGAACCTCAGAGCTGAAAACTTGTGTCGAAGCAAGCAAGCAACAGCCTATAAAGCACTTGAAAAATATGAACTTGCAGAATTAACCATAGTCATGGCAATCGATATTGAGAGCAAGCGAGGAGACCTGACAAGATCAAGTGCCCTATACAGGAGCTATGCCAACATATTAGATGAACAAGGAAGCTTGAAAAAGGCTGAAGAAAACTACCTACGTGCGCTTGAGCTAGCCAATCAGTTCAGTTCACATGCTGATATCATACAGGCAAATCATTCCTACTCAAGATTCCTAGCAAAGCAAGGGAAGTATGAAGAAGCCGAAGAATTGGCTTTGACCACCTTTGATCTACTTGAAGAAAAGGAAATGAAAAGGTACGAACTGCTTTTGCTTAGACTCTTAGCGGATATTAATGTAAAAAAGAACGACTATGAGAATGCCCTTGAGTATAGGAAGCGAGAGATAAAAATCATTGAAAATCGACTTGCTTCTAATAACCTAGTAGCCACAGAACAAAGTGTCAATTCCTTCGACTTATACAAGATGGAGAGTGCCAATCGCGTTCTTAGTGTAGAAAAGCAGCTAGCTGAAGCCAGGGTCAGGAAGCGAAATAATCTAATATTGGCGAGCGGCATTATTCTCTTTCTTCTTGGAACCCTTGCCTACTTCTTTTTCCAAGCACAAAGACAGAAGGCGAACTTAGAAGCGAAAAATCTAGAACTCCAAGTTGTAGAAAAAGAGCTTCTAGCATTGCGTTCGCAGATGAATCCCCACTTTCTATTCAATTCACTCAACTCCATCAATGACTACATTATGCATGAAGAGCCACGGCTTGCATCACGCTACTTAACCAAGTTTTCCGAACTCATGAGGACCATTCTCAATAACTCTAAGGAACGACTCATTTCCTTAGAACGGGAATTGGAGTATTTAAACTTATATGTGGAAATGGAAAATGTTCGTTTCACTGACCAGTTTGAATACCAAGTTTCTGTCCAAGAAGATATCGATCCTGAGCATGTAAAGATGCCATCAATGATTCTCCAGCCCTATATTGAAAATGCCATAAAGCATGGCCTTAGAAACAAAGGTAAGAGGGGCATCCTACGACTGAAAATTTCGAAGCAAGACAATCGCCTACAAGTAGAAATTTTTGACAATGGAATAGGAAGGAACGAGGCCATGAAGTATAAGTCAAAGAATGATGGGAATAGGGTTTCACATGCTATGAACATCACATCAGACAGGATTGCTGCCATCAATAAGATTTATGAAATAAATGCAAGTATCCAGGTAGTAGACCACATCCAGCCCAGCGGCACAAGTATTTTGCTAGACCTACCCTACCTTCCGGATAGAAATAAGTAGCTTTCGTCGATTTACTCCAATTGGGTCCTTTTCTTTTCGTAAAATGATTACTAGATCTACTTTCTAATGAAATACTACCTTTTTACGTTCTTGTTTTTGTTAAATGGCATCTCTTCTGCACAAACTCTTTTCTCCCCAGTCATACCAGAAAGTGTAGGGCTTCAATCATCCGTTTTAGATCAGATGAAGAAGGAATTCAGAGGACTCATAGACATGGACAGTCTTGCTGGAATTCAAACAGCAATTATCAAAGACGGAGGGCTTGCATACTACGATTCTTATGGCTTCGCTGATTTAGAATCCGGTAAAAAGCTCGATGAAAAAAGCATTTTTCGAATTTTCTCCATGACCAAGCCACTTGTTTCAGTGGCCTTGATGCAACTGGTCGAAAGAGGCCTAGTGAGTCTAGAAGATCCTGTCAGCAAGCACTTACCAGAATTCACGAGGATGTCAGTCATGTTAGATGATGGCAATACAAGGCCTGCCACCCGGCCGATTCTAGTCTTGGATCTGTTAAGACACACGTCAGGCCTGGGATATGGTCGAGGATCAAATCAGGCGCTGATTCATGAATATAGCAATGCCGCTCTCCATACCCTTTCTACGAATTCAAGGTATTCTTTGAAAGTCTCGACCTTACCACTTTATCACGATCCCGGCACTGATTGGACTTACGGAGTATCAAGCAATATTGTTGGAGCCCTCGTGGAGGTTCTATCAGGACTATCATTGCAAGACTACCTCAAGAAGTATATATTGGACCCATTGGAAATGTACGACACACACTTTCAGCTACCGTTTGAGAAAGTGGAAAACTTCACAGTAGGCTATGGATGGTCCGAAGGAAGCTTGGCCATATCAGAACCTTACGATAACAATCGATATGTCCGAGATGTAACCCTATTCAATGGTGGAGGCGGGCTGGTTTCTACCCTTTCTGACTACCTCAATTTCTGCCAAATGCTAATCAATATGGGAATTTACAAGGATACAAGGATTCTTGAAGAGGTCAATGTGGAAGAAATGACCAGAGACCATATGGCAGAGGTTGTGCTTGTGAATCCGGAGACAAGGATGCCCTTCAGTGAAACTGGCTTTGGTCTAGGTTTCGCCGTAAATGATAGTATCGCCGACAGAGATTCTCCCATTTATGGGTGGGGAGGAGCTGTCGGAACATACTTTAGGATAGATCCGGATAAGAAAATGGCCTATGTGATGATGATCCAGCTTTCGCCCTATCGACACCTTCGTCTTAGAGAGCGTTTTCAGAACTATGTTCTTGAAGCACTTCAATAGACTTGGCAGTGTAGATTTTACTCACCCCCAATAGGCTTAATCTTGTCACCACTTTCCCTGTCCTTAGCAAAGTAATTTTGAATCTGATTGAGAACCTCTTTCAAGTTCTCTGAAGACTCCTTCGAGGTCTGTGGTTTCGGAACGGTGGAACTTCCTGGTTTTGGCATTTCTTCTATGTGCAACGTTTGCGTCGGATAGGCGAACCGCACTCCTAATTGGTCAGCTAATTTGATAATGGCATATAAAACCTCGTGCTTCCCACTTAGCTCATCGGTCCAAGATGGAGCCTGGAAGAACATATAAATCAGGATGTTAATCGACGAATCTCCAAAACTATTTAGATGTACCTCAAAGTAGTCCTTCCTTGTTGTAGGATGCATCTTTATGATTTCGCGAATTCCTTCGACAAAGTTTTCTATAATTTCAGGCTTGGTATCGTAGGTGATCCCAATCTCAGTCTTGAACCTACGATAGACACGGAGGCCCATATTGTCCACAATGCTGTCAGCGAGAATTGCATTCGGTACATAGGTTAGGGAGTTTGCAAAAGTCCTTATTCGGGTAGACCTAATACCTACTTCCTCAACCGTACCATCTACATCCTTAAAGTGGATCCAATCTCCGATCTGAAAGGGACGATCAAGGAAGATCATAATAGATCCGAAAAAATTCTTAACTGTATCTTGGGCAGCTAGGGCTAGGGCCAGACCACCGATGGAAATTCCAGCAAGAAGGGCCGTTACATTAACATCCAAGTAGTCCAAAACGTAAATGATTCCAAAGGACCAAATAATGATGATGACTAATTTTTCCACAACGGGAAGAAGTTGATCATCTAAGGTATTCTCAGTCCTTGCAGCTGCTTTAGCAAAATACTGAAAGACAATCGTCGAAATATTCTTGAGCACCAAAATAATCAAGAAGAGGCTTAGGATATTTAGACCCTTGATGATGTAGTTGTTCTTTATGGGGGATAGCTGCAGCATCGGTGCGAGGTAGAGGAAAAGTCGAATTCCTAGTATCATTGAGAATAAGCGTGAAATTCTTATGGTTGTCTTATCTACTAGGTCATTAATTTCTAATCTTTTCCGGATAAATCCTTTGAATATGCCCTGGCTAATTCTTTTTACCAGCATTACAACAATCAAGGACAAGATGCTCAACACAAGTAGACCCAGTAATTTCCAAAGCTGAAAACTTAGGATTTTGACCTGCCAAAAGGGGGCATGAAAGTAGCTAATGAATTGGGTCCCCAGTGGATACACCTTGTGATGCAATTCTGCTATGGTCTCTTCTGTAGTCCTTGAATAGAGCCATCTCCCATCCACTTTCTCGAGGTAGAGAAGCGGTTCACTTCTATCAAGAAAGTACACTTGCTCTCCAGATAAGGTGTCGACAAAGTCTGAATCTCGAGGAATTCGGTTCAGGTCAAGAAAGAGTCCCTTACCGTCAAGAATTTGCTTCAACTTGACCGACAAGTCGATAGACTCACTAGGCATCGATCGAGCCGATAGAGACGGTTGGTAGCTATCAGTCTGTAAGTAGAATAGGTGGTTATAGACAGCACTATAAGGGCTACTTGAGATATCTTCTGCTACATCCTGACTCCAAAGGGGTGAACTTACTAGAAGGAGATAAAATAATATTCGAATCCGCATGAAAGCTAGTTTAAGCCGCAAAGATACAGATCATCTTGATCTTCCTCGTTTAAATTCTAGCAGTCTCTTAGATCTTTCAATAGGATAGGAAGGTAATTTATGGGTATATTGACAAGTAAATATTGCTCTAA
>CAZMYK010000117.1:0-9284 GCA_964570435.1 uncultured Saprospiraceae bacterium
GATATCAAAGGCTGTGATGGTAATCCCTGCCAAAAGTGCGTTGATCACATTAGACTTGCTAGCAGTCCTAAAAAGCATCGCTCCACAGTAAGACAAAATAAACCAGTTAACACCAATCATGAAGGGCGTCCCAAACAACTTAGGTCCCAGTGGCGACCCATAGACGTATCGCCCAAATGGCCATCCTGTATTCACTCCAATGATTTCTATTATGAAACCAGCAAGCATTACCAGGGCCATAACTACATAAAACTTTGGTCCTCGGCCTTCGTGAAACCTAATCAAGATGGCAAGACTCACCAAAAGGTTCAATGGGGTCAGCATAAGAAATGTCTCCTTATACGAACTCAATATTCCCAGAATCCCAGAAATATGTACGATAATTAAGAAAAGTATCGCCCAATTTTTTCTATCCATCAATTAATTCAGTTGCGATTTTTGCTGATAACAAACATAAGGGAATTCCACCACCTGGGTGCACACTTCCCCCAACAAAATACAAACCCTTTAGTTTTCCAGAAAAGTTAGGGTGTCGTAGAAAAGCGCTAGTCCATGCATTAGAACTTGATCCATAGAGTGCTCCCTTATGTGAAAGCGTCAAAGATTCGATTATTTGTGGTGTTACAATCCTCTCTTCTTCTATCAAGATATCTATTTTTTCACCAAAGTGTCTTGAAAGTTTAGTGATCACATTACTTCTTACCAGGTCTAAGTCAATATCCTTGACCGCTGGCGCATTAATCATGACAAACCAATTGGAGCATCCCTCGGGAGCGTCTTGTAAATCATGATGTGATGTATTATTAATATAAACTGTAGGGTCTTGATGCGTCCTCTTGTTTTGAAATAAATCGTCGAATTCGGCTTTGTATTCCTCAGCGAAGAAGATATTATGTAGACCCAGCGAATCGAACTTTTTCTTGATTCCCCAATAAAATATGATCGCAGAACTAGACTTCTCTCGATTCATATAGAAACCCGGAGGTCTTAAGTCAGGCAGAAGTCTTTGATAAACAAAGCCTACATCCATGTTGGAAACTATAATTTCTGCGTGGTGTGTCAGATCTCCTGCTATTATTCCCTCCACTTTTTGCTTTGTGTAAACGATGCGCTCTACCTCACTTTCGAAGTGAAATTTCACTCCGAGGTCTTTTGCAAGTTGGTAAAGTGCGTTAGAAATTGAAGACATGCCGCCAATCGGAAAAAATGTGCCATGCAAATGTTCTAAGACGCTAATACTGTTTAATATAGCCGGAGCCTTGTGTGGATTAGAACCATTGTAGGTAGCATATCTATCGAAGAGTTGAACAAGTTTTGGATCATTCAGTGCCTTCGCATTGGCTTTGTGCATTGATCTAAATAACTCAATAACGTAGGATTGCATCGCAGCATTGAGCGCTCTCGCATTCATGAATGTGCTAAGCTTATGAACAGACTCGTTTAGGAATATACGTCCTGATTTATTGAAGATCTTTTCATTGTAGTCAAAATACCTGCTAATTTGTTTTTCTGAAATCTCAAAAACCTTTGATGCCTCATGTGCAAATTTGACTCTGTCGGTAGGAGCAATAAAACTCATTCCGTCTTGGTAGAAGTACCTACAAGCTTCTTCTAAGGAGATGTAATTGAAGTAGTCCTTATATTCCTTGCCAGCTAGTTGGAATAAGTCTGTAACAAAATCTGGCATTGTAAAGAGTGAAGGTCCGAAGTCAAACCTATATCTGCCAAGCCTGAACTCCGTGAGCTTTCCACCAGCAACCTTATTTTTTTCATGGACCGATACATCATAGCCCTTTGAGCTTAGTCGAATTGCTGATGCAAGTCCTCCAATTCCTGCTCCTATTACGATTGCCTTTTTATTCATAGACGTATTGGCTTGCAACAAATGTCAATAACGAATGTTCAAGTTTATGCATGCTCACTATCACCTTCTTAAAGTTCGATCGCAAAAATGTAAGATTTGCACTAGGTCAAATGGGTAAGGCTCATCAATGGCTGAAATCAGTCGAGGGATCCACATTCTATAAGCTGATGGGTAGTGGAGCAGGAAACGGATTTAGCATATTTCCCGATTTAAAGACCTACTGCTTGCTCATCAATTGGGAAAGCAAGTCAGCGGCAGATCGATTCTTCCATGAAAATAAGGACTGGTCACTTTACAGAACAAAAGCCGAGGATGCCCTCACAATGTATCTTACTGCACACCAGGTAAAAGGTACTTGGGATGGTATACAACCATTTGATTTTTCAGAAAGAAGTAAAATTACCAAAGAAGAAAGAATTGTTGTTCTTACGAGGGCTACCATTAGAAAAAGATATATCCCATACTTTTGGTCTAAGGTGCCACAAGCAAGCGCTGCAGTGAAGGGTATGCCTGGCCATATTTTTTCCAAAGGTGTGGGAGAGTTACCGTTGTTGCATCAGGCCACCCTTTCTGTGTGGGAATCAAAAGATGCAATGCACGCGTATGCCTATCAGCATGACTCACATATCAGAATGATCCAAGAAACAAGGCAGAAAGGTTGGTATTCAGAGGAGATGTTTGCAGAATTCACAATCGTCAAACAGGATAGAGAATTCTGGACATGATCCTATTAGTTTTGTAAAAAAAATATATATTCGCAATCCTACATCCTATCTGATCTTTTATAACATTATAAATTTATTGCCCAATGAAAGGTAAAATCCCTTTACTATTTGCTATTGTAATAACACTTTCGTTCTTCAGAATTATAGATTCAGAGAGTAATGTTATTGAGCCAAAACAACCAGAAAGGATCGATAGCAGGTCTTATTTGAAAGGAAAAAAGCTTAAAAAGCAGGCCGGCCATGCGAAATTAGAAAAGCCAGAAATGTACGGTCTTATTCAAAAAGAACTGAGAACTCCCATAGGCTCTGAATTTCCATCGTATAGGCCTAATTACCTGGTTGAAGAATACCGGAAAGCTAAGAAATTTCAAAGCCAGAGTTACACCAGAAATGACCTAGACTTCATTTCAAGAGGTCCTGGAAATGTCGCGGGGAGGACTAGAGCAATATTAGTTGACCCGCGTGACGATTCATCATCTACATGGATTGCTGGGTCAGCATCGGGTGGAATCTGGAAGACGAATGATGCAGGCAAGAATTGGCGCAATGTGAGTGCTGATTTAACTTCATTGTCTACAAATACACTAGCAATGTCTCCAAATAATCCAGAGGTTATATATGCTGGAACTGGAGAACACTTTATCAATGATACCGATGGAAATGGACTCTGGAAGTCAGAGGATGCTGGAGAGACTTGGACACAAATTGCATCGCCAGCTCAATATGAAGGCTTTAGGAATGTTTCGAGAATTGCAGTGGACCCTGATGATGAGAACACAATCGTCATCACTACTTCGAATGGATCTTGGGTCGAAATTGTAGACTATGCCATTTGGAAATCAACTGATGGTGGAGCTTCTTTTGAAAGGGTATATACCTCCAACCTAGGAAGAATCGACGATCTAAATGCCAATCCTAAAAATTTCAAGGTGCAGTATGCAGCAATAAGAGGCTACGGAGTGATCAAGTCTCTAGATGAAGGCGAAACGTGGTTTACTCCCGGTAATTCTCTTCCAAGTGTGGGACGTGTGGAAATTGATGTATCTACCGTAGACACTTCAGTGGTTTGGGCCTCTGCCGATGGAGGAGTCAGTACTGCAGGGTCCACCGTTTTTGTGAGTAAGGATGGAGGTGTTACTTTCCAACCTGTTACAAGAGCCCAGGGAGATGTAAATTTCTTGGGAGGTCAGGGTTTCTATGACAACATAATAACTGCCCATCCTTACAAGGTTGATGAAGCCTACGTTGGTGGAGTAAATCTTAATAAGGTTGTAATGCTTGGTGAAGGAGGGACATACACTTCCTTTGCTAATAATGAGCTTGGCACTCAAGAGTTTATGGGATATATTAGTGGGGACTTTGCTGGAGAATCGCTGATTTCTGAGGCTGAAATGAAGTCTGTAGAAGTCAGATTCGGGCAAGGTACGCAGAAGGCACATAGATTTGTGGTTGGAATGCAAGGTGCTGGTGTGCCTTTCGGAAGTTATGAGTACGCGGACGTCGTCGAAGTGCCATTTACGGTTTGGGATGTAGAAAATGATGTACAGCTTGCTGTTTCATTCAGAGACCAACAAGAAGACGGAGCATGGAATCTTTTGCCAGCTAACACAAATGGTTCGGCTTCGTTGCAATCGCGAGAGTATATATTCATACATAACATTCCTTATGAAGACAATGAGATAGTGACAATTGCTACCGATGGTGGTACTGAGTCCGAGTTAATGTATTTCATTTGGCCATTTTTACAAGGTGCAGCGGATTTCGATCCAGAGCAACTGCCTAATTCCGTCCTTCAGATTCTGAAGGTCACAGGTAGTTCTATTGATTCCGATGTCGTTGTTGTAAGTGACGCATATGGCGGCCCAGAGGCTACAAATAGTTTTACTAACTCAAATTTTATTAACCAAGAAGGATTACATCCTGATCAGCATAATGTGGTCATCATCAAAGAAGATGAGGATGCGGAAACTTTTAGGTTCCTTTCTACCAATGATGGTGGAGTCTACATCACCAATGTTGGCACTGATCCAGGTACCTCCAACGGTGACTTTAACTACGGAGGATTTGGCTATAATACTTCGCAGTTTTATGGAGCAGATAAGGCTCCAGGAGAAGATAGATACATCGGGGGAATGCAAGATAATTCTACGTGGTATACACCTCAAGGTGTCGAAGCGGACAGTGCTTCTAAGTATAATTTCGCCATAGGCGGGGATGGCTTTGAATCCATCTGGAATAATGGTAATCCAGCGCAATTGCTGGGTGGTTCTCAGTTTAATAATTTTGCAAGATCTCTGGATAATGGAGAAACGTGGGTTAACGCCACGGACGGGCTATCAGAAGGTGGACCCTTTATCACTCGCTTAGCGAATTCAAAAAGAAATCCAAATCTTGTATTAACTGTTGGGCCTTCTGGTGTATGGAAGAGTGAAGACTTTGGTGGTTTTTGGGAGCTAACCTCGATTGAAGATCGATGGAGTTTCACCAATTCAGCAGATGTTGAATTTTCCCATGCAGATTCTAGCGTTGTTTGGGCAGGTGGAATACTAAGTGAAGGAAGCACCATGTGGGTTTCCACAGACTTTGCAGAGAGCTTTAGACCTGTCAGCAATTACGATGGTGAAGAACTCGGCTCAGTTTCAGGTATTGGTACTCATGCTACTGACCCAGCGACCGCATATCTTTTGTTTTCGTTTTCGGGAAAACCTAAGGTTATTAAGACAACGGATTTTGGGCAAACGTGGGAAGATATTTCTGGCTTTGAAGGCAATGATGGCGTATCTGATAGAGGTTTTCCTGATGTTGCTATCCAATCTTTGTTGGTTTTTCCTAACAACACCGATCGTATTTGGGTGGGATCGGAAATAGGAATTATTGAGTCTATGGATGGCGGAGCTTCTTGGCAACTTCTAGATAGCAATATGCCTCCAGTCAACGTACATGAATTTAAGATCCAAGATGACCAGGTTGTTATTGCTACGTATGGAAGAGGAATATGGTCAGTTACAATGGAAGGCTTAGATCAAAATTTCCTGCTTCCTCCTTCTATCATAACTGCTTCTCAAGTATTAACGGGAGATCTAAGCGTAGACTACTACTATCCATCTCGATATGACTCCACAAGAATTTTTATTGACGGAGAATTGGTTGAAACTTCTTTGGAGACCAAGAAGGGTAGCTTTGATTCTTCTTTCAATATTGATGGGAAGGAAGGGCAAATCACCATTGAAATAGAGGCTTACAGGGGTGATAGACTATTAGCAGCTGTACCCTACGTCCTTGATGTCTTTATACCTGGCGCATTTGTTACGCAGTACAACAATGACTTCTCCGATCCAGCAAGAGAGAGTGAATTTTCAGGATTTGGATTTCGATTCGCCTTGGAGCCTGGTTTCGAGAATGAGGCCATACATTCAGACCACGATTATCCGAATGGTGTAGACTACACCTATCTCTTGACTTCGCCCTATATCTTGACGGATGAGTCTGACAACTTGGTACAATTCAATGAGGTCGCCATCATAGAACCAGGAGAACCTGGATCTGTATTTGGTGCAGATGAGTTCTGGGATTTTGTAGTTGTAGAAGGTAGTAAAGACGGTGTTCTATGGGAAGCAATTGCACCAGGTTATGATTGTCGAGAATATCCTGCTTGGTTGACAGCCTTTGAAGGTGGGCAAAATGGTACAGATGACTTGTACGAGCTAAGACAGATCGACCTAAGAGAAACGTTTGAGATCGGAGACACTATAGTGGTTAGGTTTAGGCTAAATGCAGACCAATTTGTAACTGGCTGGGGTTGGGCTATTGATAACCTAGAGATAGGTAATGTTACTTCTGGAATCTTTGATGTTGAGATGACTAACGAAGCACGGGTGTACCCTAATCCAGCTGTTTCTATATTAAATATTTCATCAGAAAGAGACATATCTCAAGCAAGAATGAGCATTTATGATATAGATGGCAAGTTATTGCAAGAGGGTAGTGGGGTCAATGTACTTGATGTTAGTCAGTTCAAGACGGGTACTTACTTCATACAACTAAGAGGTGAGGACCTATTCGAAACGCACAAGTTTATCAAAATTTAATAACAATAGCAGTCTGTGGTGTGGTCATTCACCATACCACAGGCTTGCATAAATGCATAGGAGATTGTGCTTCCTACAAAGGTGAAGCCTCTTTTTTTGAGGTCCTTTGACATCTTGTCACTAATTTCCGTCTTGGCAGGTACTTGTGAAATTTCGGTCCACTCATTAACAATTGGCTGGTGATCTACAAAGCTCCAAATATAGGAGTCGAAGCTTTCAAATTCTTCCCTTATTTTCAAGTAAGCTCTTGCGTTTTTAACAACACCATTAACCTTCAATTTATTTCTGATAATACCGGGATCTGCAAGTAAACTGTCAATTTTGTGCTGGTCATAGTTTATTATTTTCTCCGCTTCAAAGTTGTCAAATACTTCTTGATATCGGGCTCTTTTCTTCAAGACGGTAATCCAACTTAGTCCCGCTTGCGCACCTTCTAGGTTTAACATTTCAAAGAGCTGACGGTCATCATGAACTGGAACTCCCCATTCCTTGTCATGGTAATCTATGTATAGTGGGTCATTTGAAACCCAGGCGCAACGCTTCTTTTCTATAGCCATTCTACTTTTTCTTTAATACTTCCTCTTTCACTCTGATATTCGGCATCCTTCATATAACCCATATAAAATAAGCCTAGACATTTCTCTCCTTCTCCAAGATTAAGGAAGTCGTTAATTTGATAGATTGCTTTAGGACTAGACCAATACGAACCAATACCTAGGGCGGTACAGGAAAGCCACATGTTTTGTACTGCACATGCCAGTGCAGCAACTTCTTCCCATTCAGGAATACTTTCATTGGGATCACGTTTCATACAGATTGCAATCACAGCTGCCGATCGAAGCGCTTTTTGTTTGGTTTTTTTGAGCTTCATGGGAGAGAAATCCTCCTCCTTTGTTGTTGAGGAGTAGAATTCTGCCAGAAAGTCTGAAAGGGAGTTTAGTGTATCACCCTTGATGACTTTAAATCTCCATGGCTCTGTCTTCCTATGAGTAGGTGCCCAGTTGGCATTTTCAAGAATGCTTAAAAGTGTTGCTTCGTCTATTTCTTTATCTGTATACATTGGAGGAAATACAGACCTTCTTGCTTTAATTATCTTACTTAGTGTTTCGAATTCAGTCATAGATTCAAGGTATCAAAAAAGGCCCAATTGTCATTGAGCCTTTTATGTTATTGATGATTTTCTTTTAGTAAGTCTGGAAATTTTTTCTGAAACCTTTTCAATCTCGGGATTGAAACGGCCCTGACATAGGGCTGATTTGGATTTCGACGCTCATAGTTTTGGTGGTAGTCTTCAGCGTCATAAAAAACTTCAAAGGGCACAATTTCTGTGACAATGGGAGCACCAAAGGTATTTGCAGCTGTCAGCTCAGCGACGTAGTCTTCTGCTGCCTTTTTTTCATCGGAAGACTTGTAGAATATTGCAGACCTGTATTGGGGCCCTCGATCATTTCCTTGTTGGTTCGGAGTTGTAGGATCTTGCGAACCAAAGAAAACTACGAGAAGCGTTTGGTAATCTACTACTTTTGGATCATAGAATACTTCAACGGCTTCAGCATGCTTGGTCCGACCTGAACTAACATCAGAGTAGTTGGCAGTACTTTTATCTCCACCAGAATATCCTGAAACAACTTCACCAACTCCTCTTACGGACTCAAAGACCGCTTCAACACACCAGAAACAACCACTAGCAAAGTAGGCGGTCTCAAGATTTTCAAGTTGAATAGATTCTGTTTTTTCCTTTTTGACAGATTTGACAGACGTTTGCGCATTGCAACTTAAAAGGCCAATGCTCAGTAAGACAGCTAGACTAGCACTACTAAGGAACTTCATTTTTCGATTTTATTTTTTAAACTGTTTCTTACCCTATTTTGTTTTCCAACGCTTCCTTACCCAAGCCCCTAAATGCGATATAGGTCCAGCCACAGACAGTAATTTCAGTGGATAAGTAATGATAAGTTAATTAAAACTTAAAAAGAGTAACATCTGAGAATCTTTTTCGTTCTAAGGAACAGAAAAACATCTAATATGCTTAAAAGACTACTTTTAGTAGTAAGCCTTGCTACCACGTTCGCATTGCAAGCCCAACAGAAGCACACTATTTCTGGTTACATTAGGGATGCAGCGACAGGCGAAGAGCTTATATCTGCTAATCTCTTCGAATCTAGCAATGGTGTAGGGACTGTTGCAAATCTCTATGGATTCTACAGCATCACCCTTCCTCAAGATTCTGTTTATCTCACGTTCTCATATATCGGATATCAATCTCAGACAATTGGAATTGATCTAAAAAAAGACGTGGAGCTTAATATAGACTTAGGAGAATCCGTCGAACTTGAAACAGTAGAGATTGTTGCTGAGAATACTCAAAAAATTGAAGAAAGAACGGAAATGAGTGTTATCGATGTACCGATTGCACAGATTAAGAAGATTCCCGCCTTGCTTGGTGAAGTGGATGTTCTCAAAACTTTGCAGCTGCTTCCAGGGGTGCAATCTGGTGGAGAAGGGCAGTCAGGTCTATATGTTAGAGGTGGAAGTCCGGACCAAAATCTTATACTCCTAGATGGTGTGCCTGTATACAATGCGAACCACCTTTTTGGTTTCTTTTCG
>CAZMYK010000118.1:0-9097 GCA_964570435.1 uncultured Saprospiraceae bacterium
AGCCTGTCTTCTGCGTTTATGTGGCATCAGGTCAGAAGGCTTCTACGGTTGCGCAAGTAGCGAAAGTCCTAGAAGAGAACGGAGCGATGGACTACACTGTAATTGTTTCAGCATCAGCCGCTGACCCTGCTCCTCTTCAGTTCTACGCTCCATTTACAGGTGCATCAATTGGAGAATTTTTTAGAGATACAGGTAGACCGGCACTGATCATTTATGATGACTTGTCGAAGCAAGCAGTTGCATATAGAGAGGTTTCACTTCTACTTAGAAGACCTCCAGGACGTGAGGCTTACCCAGGTGATGTATTCTACCTTCACTCAAGACTTCTTGAGCGAGCTGCCAAGATCATCGCTAACGATGAAATCGCTCAGAGCATGAACGATCTTCCACAGTCACTTAAGGATGCTGGCATCGTAAAAGGAGGAGGTTCACTTACTGCACTACCAATCATTGAAACACAGGCAGGTGACGTTTCTGCCTATATTCCTACGAATGTAATTTCGATTACAGACGGACAGATCTTCCTTGAGTCTAACCTATTTAATGCAGGTGTAAGACCAGCGATTAATGTAGGTATCTCGGTATCTAGGGTGGGAGGTTCTGCACAGATTAAATCTATGAAAAAGGTATCTGGTACACTCAAACTGGACCAGGCACAATACAGAGAACTTGAGGCCTTTGCTAAGTTTGGTTCCGACCTTGATCCTGCTACTATGCTAGTTATCGAAAAGGGTAAGCGTAACGTTGAAATGCTAAAGCAACCTCAGTATTCTCCAGTCGCTGTTGAAAAGCAAGTAGCGATCATCTACCTAGGAACGAAGGGATTGATGAAGAATGTGCCAGTAGACAAGGTGAAAGAATTCGAAGAATTATTCCTTACAACAATGGAAAAAGATGGTGCAGAAGCACTTGCTGATTTCAAATCTGGAAAATTATCTGATGAAGCGATTGCCGTTACTGAAAAGATTGCTGCGGAGATTGCTTCACAATACAAATAAATAGACACTTATGAGTGGTGCGTTAAAGGAAGTAAGAGATCGGATCAAGTCTGTCAAGAACACGCAACAGATTACGAGCGCGATGAAGATGGTATCTGCTGCAAAGTTGCGTAGAGCACAACAAGCGATCACTGATCTACGGCCTTACTCTGATCGACTAGATCTTATTCTGAAGAACGTAATATCTAACTTAGGTGATGATGCCTCGACTTCTCTTGGAACAGTGAGGCCTGTAGAAAATGCTGCCCTTGTGGTAGTTACTTCAAGCAGAGGGCTTGCTGGTGCATTCAATACGAACATCATCAAGGCTAGCATCAAGTTATTGGAAAATGAGCTTAGCGAAGTTTACGCTGCTGGTAAGTTGACCATGTACTTTGTGGGTAAGAAGGGATATGACTACTTTAGAAAGCGCTACGACAACATCAACTTTAATACGGAGTACCTGAATCTATTTGGCGACCTAGAATTCGAGAATGTTGCCGTTCTTGCCTCTGAAGTCATCGAGAAATTCGAAGGTGCGGAGTACGACCAAGTGTTTGTGACCTATAGCAGGTTTAAGAATGCCGCCCTACAATTCGCAGAGAAGGTACAATTCCTTCCTGTTCAGAAGATTGCTCCAGTCAACGATGACAAGGATTCTAAGGATACTAAGGCAGACTATATATTCGAGCCATCGAAGCAAGAACTACTAGAAGAGCTTGTCCCAACAATACTAAAGACAAGCATTCATAAGTACATGCTTGATACTCATGCGTCAGAGCACGGTGCCAGAATGACGGCGATGGATAACGCGACAGAAAATGCAGAAGAACTAGTTAAGGAACTTAAGATTACTTACAACAAGGCGCGTCAGGAGGCGATCACAAAGGAGCTTTCGGAAATCGTTGGTGGTGCAGCAGCCTTAGAAGGTTAATTGCGCTCATCAAAGTAAGCAGTTGATGAAGGCCAATAATTTTGCCATTTGATCATAAATGATATCTTTGATTGAAATAGATCCTACGATGACATAATTCTTCCAAGAACATTCGAATACAATCACTTTACAATACGAACAACTATTACCAAAACCCGCAAGAATTTCTTGCGGGTTTTTTTCTCTTTATCAAGTGTCTTTTTACTTGCCTTTTAGAATGTTATCTTGAGTGTCCATTGACTTAGACGTGACATGAAGACAGTCTTATTTTTCTTTAGTGCCTTGGGAGCTTTTAATGGTGTGCTCCTGTGTTTCTTCCTCTTCTTCGTTTCTAAGAACAAGAGCCTGTCGAAAAAGCTGCTAGGAGGATTGATTCTGGCCCTGAGCATTAGGATCGGTAAGTCAGCCTTCCTCCACTACGATCGTGAACTCTCTAAACTCTACCTGCAAATCGGTCTTACTGCCTGCGTTTTTGTCGGCCCTTTACTTTATTTCTACCTCAGATCTGTCCTAGAGAAAAGAAAAAAATTGCCTAGCCTCTGGACTTATATTTTGCTAGGCCTAGTGCTCGGAATCACTACCATCGGTCTGCTCCGGCCCTATGAGACCTACCCAGACTTATGGAATCAATACATACTTTATGCGATCTATTGGATTTGGTGTGGCTTCATGGTAGCTAGCATTTTTGTAATGCGCAAGAAAATTTCAAAATTGTTTTCTGCAAGTAGCGAGGTAGATTCTAATGAAAGATGGATCTTAAGTATCCTTGGAATGAATGTCATCATTTTTATAAGTTACTTCATCGTTGCCTATGGTATTCCTGGTGCTTACTACCTTACAGGTCCATTGGTATTCACCTTTTTCCTCTACCTTGCCATCTTTGGTTACTTCTTTTCTGAGCAATCAGACTTCTCACAGCAAGTAGCTGTAAGCAAGTCCAAGCGGAGAAAAATTTCACAGATAGAGGCTGAAGACTTGTTTGCCAAATTGGAAAACTTGATGCTTCTAGAGAAACTTCACCAGAACCCCAAGTTAAAATTGAAGGACCTTGCTGATAAGTTGAATACCTCTACCCACCAAGTTTCGCAGTTGCTTAATGATAACCTCCAGCAAGGCTTCACGAGGTATGTGAACGGCCATCGGATCAAGGATGCATGTGATATGATTCTTACTACGCAGCACCTCTCACTCGAAGGAATTGGTTATGAGGTAGGATTCAATTCAAAGTCTACTTTCTACGCTTCCTTTAAGTCTTTTACTGGTTCTACTCCTCTACAGTACCAGAAGCAACATTCCTAGGATTAGGTTCGAGATTATCATTTCGCACCATCTTCTGGATTTTCATTGGCCTGCCACCTGTACATTTGTGGAATTAGTTCATGAAATTAGAATTGCTTATGAAGTCTTCGTATGTTTTAACTTGCTTCTTTTTTTTCTTGGTAAATGTTTTCATTTCGCACGGCCAAGATACCCTAAGTATTGAGCAAGTAAATCCTTTGACCCATGTCTTCAATGTGAAAGACGGCTTCCTAGAAGGAAGTGGTTCCGACTTTCTAAGAAGTGAATTGAGTGAAGCACAATTCACAATCTTGGGGGACTATGCGAATTCAAAGAACATCGCCACCCTTACTCGTTCCTTGCTGCCCATTCTTGCTGACCTTGGTTATAGCACAATGGCCGTCGACGTAGGACCAATTTCCACGGGAATACTTTCGCAACTGCCCAACTGTAACAAGAATGTCGGAGCGGCCATTGAAAACATGAATGATACTTATGGTTTTGTGGAAGGGGACAGGATCCACCTTCCTATACCGATCTTAAGCCGAAAAGCCGAGGGAGAGCTTCTAGGAGAGGTATTGACGCGCAGCTGGAATTTGATTGGCTTAAACAACGATTCATGGAACGGACTAGAAATGCTGATCGCAGAGCTTCACTTCAATCTTCCTCCGCAAGCAAAAGAAGAAAATAGAGAAATCTTCTTAAGAGCGCAAAAGGCAGTTCTTTACCTCTATGACACTAGGGAAGGAAATCTTTCTGGTTTTGCAGAATCCTTTCGACAGAATAGGGACATCCAAGCATTTTTAGCCACTGCTGCCCTGTTTCCCAAGAATGACGAAATTCTTGCGTCTATCCGCTATAGCTTGTTGAAAAGTGAACAATATGCTGGAAAGGACTACTTTAAAAAGAACCGGGATAGAATTCCTTACGAGAAGGATATTTTGAGAAGTCAATTAGAGGCCCTAGATTTCGATCTCAGCGCAGACAAGATGTTAGTTAAGGCGAACCTTCGCCATGCTTCAAAGGGGTTTCAACCTGATGCCTTCTATGGTTTCTCAAACACCTTGTATGAAATGGCTTCATTCCATGGGAACAAGAGCTTACATATTGGCTTCTTCAGACGCTACTATGTGGAAGATGGTCTTGTAAAAGACGACTTGGACAAGGATTATTACATCCGAGATAGGTATAGGGATGTCATCCAGATGGGGCGAAAAGATGAGTGGGTGGTCATCGATCTGAGGCCGATGATAGAGGGTAGTTTCTACACTAGTAAGTACGCGCTTTCTCCATGGATTGAAGAATTGATCAAGCAATATGATTTGATCATCATCCCTCCCTTAGAGCTAGAGGGAGAAAACAATCACAATATTGTAGCAAGGTGATAGGAAGTCACAAGGTTTGTCCATGTGTGCCATAGAAGGTAAAATTATGGCGATCCTTTGAGATTCGGAACCTTATGCTTGCAGAGATGTATTTACCTTTGCAATCTTACTTCTCCAGAGATGGTATGCTTTCTAAAGTCTCTCCACTGAATTTTACTCAAACAAACACAAAGCAATCAGTAATTATCTGCGAGTTTCTTTTGAGATCATTAACTTTGACTTAGCTGTATACTTTCATGAGCTAGGCAAAAATGAATTCTATGGTCTTAAAGGAGAAGATTAGAAATTTGGTAAGCAAGTTCCACTTGCTTAATAAGGAAGAAGTAGAAGTAATCGTTAATAAAACGATTGTTGATGAGTTCGTTAAAGGAACAGTTCTGCTAAGGGAGGGTCAGGTTCCAAGTAATTGCTATATGGTTGTAGAAGGTTGCGTGCGAGAGTACATCATTAAAGATGGCGAAGAGAAGTCTACCGCCTTTTTCACCGAAGGAGATACATTTACACCACAAAGCGATGACGGTAAGCCATCCAAGCATTATTGGGAATGTGCCGAAAATTGCGTACTGACAATCAGTAATAAAAGCTTTGAAGAAGAAATTCGGACGGCTCTACCTAGACTTGAAACTGTATTTCAAGGAATAGCAATTGACAAGATTAATAGGGCGCGTGAGGAATGGACTCAATTTATTACTTCTTCTCCCGAAGAAAGATACCTAAATCTATTGGAAACAAGGCCGCGATTGCTCAATCGTGTTCCGCAGCACCAACTAGCAAGCTACCTTGGCATGAAGCCTCAGTCCTTGAGCAGAATTCGGAAGCGCTTATTAGATAAGAAGTCCTAATTTCTTCAACCTTACAGCGGGTTTTTAACTTAAGTGAATGACAAGTATGAGGTGATGACCTAGGTTTGCATACACAAACTTAGTCCTATGAAAACTAGCAGTCTAGCTAAACAAGTGGTTCCAATATTCATCCTCCTAAGCCTAATGCCTGCTCTTCAAAGTTGCTTGGCGACCAGAGATAGGAATATCAAGAAGTGGGAAAGACGAGAGTGGAAGGTTGTGAAAACCGAAAGTAAGGACCAGCCTAAGTGGAAAATATCAAAACGTGAAATGGTAGGCAGCTCCATTTTGCAGTACAAGATTGAAGGCAGAATTGAATCAACGCCTAGCAAGTGCCTATCAGCTTTTAGAGAGGATCTCTTCCAGCAAACTCATGAATCCATGCGTAAGAAGTTTCCGATTTATAAAATTAAGGAAGTACCCGAAAATGTGCTCCTAACCTATGTTATTCACAACGAGCCATTTCCCTTTAAGGATACAGAAATGAGTGTCAGGTATCAATTTAAGCATGAAGAAGATGGACGTTCTGAGGTCAAATGGAAGGAGGCCTGGAATGACTCTGTAGTATCGCCTTCTAAGAACTTAAACCGTGTCGAGACCTTCAGAGGTTCTTGGGATTTCATTGCGTCTTCAAGAGATGACAAGAGCACTGCAGTCAACGTTGTAGAATTTGATCCTAAGCGAATGCCGAGGTGGCTGTTCGAGCCAATGGTTTTTAAGTTCTTAAAACAAGGACTGCAAAAGCTTGAGCAAATCACAATGGAATAGTTAAACCTTCATAAGAGAATCAGCAAAGGAGATTTACATGGATAGTTTTCAGATATTCCTCTTGGAAAGGGGCCGTTTTCTACTGCCGTGTTTGAGGTAGACTTTTTTCGCAAGTTGCTTAGTTTCGATCTTACCTTTGATGGACCACAGTTGGTCCTTCATCTTCTTGCTTTCTACTTTGTAGTCAACCAGTTGTGGTGGATACTTGCCTAGGCTTTCTTTACCGTGGGCAATAATCTCCTCAGAAGTAAAATTCGAAAGTTCACTTATCCACTTTTTGATAAATAGGCATTCGGGGTCTTGGTCAATAATTTGTTTTGTAGGGTTATAAACCCTAATGGTATTGATGCCTACGACTCCAGCTTGCATCTGGAGCTGCGATATATGAATTCCGGGCTCGAAATCTGCGTAGAGCCTAGCCATAGGATCTTTGATGTATCGCCAGTCTAGATGAAGCACGTGGCATGCGAATGAGGTGATAAGGGCACGCATTCTAAAGTTGATAAAGCCAGTTTTTGCTAAACACCTCATACATGCATCGACCATTGGAAATCCAGTACGACCCTTTAACCACGACCGCAAAAGGTTTTCATCATTGGCATACTCTACTTGCTCATAGGCTCTATTTAATGCATAGAACTCCATATTCGATTGGCTTTCTAAACGCTGGATAAAGTGATCTCTCCAATGTAGTCTGGAGATAAACGAGGAAAGTGATCGAGACCATTGAGGCGCCGTGCGTAATCCCGAATTTCTATACCGTTCTTTTTGCGAATTTGCTTTCTGATATACATATCTTCCTGAAATGCTGCCCCAAGCTAAGAAAGTCGACATTCTACTTCCTGCAGTCATCGCTGTCGTTGGCGAGCTAATCCCACCGCTATAGGATAGACCGCGGTCATGAAGAAAGCTCTTTAGCATTTTGTGTGCATTGAGTTCAGACACAAGTTGCAATGCAGTTTTCGTTTCTTTAATTGGAAGGTGACCTTCAAGTTTGAAGTTAAGCGGTATAGTGTTCAGAACTGCCTCCCATTCTTTTGGGCACTTTAGTTTATAGACTAGATCTTGAGATGGGACAGGAAGTATGGTCTCAGAGTAGAAATGATTCCATAACTTACTTCTTTTATCCCGATTCTTTAGTCTCCGAAAAACTCCAGTCTGCTGGACCTCTATCCACTTCACATTGTTTTCATAACACCATCTTGCGACGTCCCTGTCTCTGCTGTAAGTTCTGGCGAAGCCTATTTCTTCATGAGAATATAAGAAGTCAAATCGTTTCAATGAATATAACTTCTTGAGGAGGGGAAGAAGCTCGGATGTGACTTGGTAGCATAATCCTTTTCTTCCTTTTAATCTTCTTTGAAGCTCATTGAATGCGGATTGGATTGCATTCAAATGAAAGACTGAGGTATCCGCGGCCTTAAGCATGCTTGGCTCTGCTGCATATAGCATTGTAACAGAAGCGCAATTATCTAAGGCAAGAGTTAGCGCGGGATTATCAAGTAAGCGGAAGTCTCTTTTCAACCAATATAGTCCTATCATGAATCAGCTTTGTAATACAATGGAAATTTGGTGATTCTGTTTCCTATCTTGGCCAGAAATTCAATCATTTATGTCACTCTTACCCCCTCCTCTTGGCTATAGAAAAACGATACCCCTCTACTATCCAAAGACAGAAGCGGAGATTAAGGCCGATAGCTATGAGCGATACAACCCTAATGTACTGAGGAGCGCTCGTAATTTTTATGAGGGAAGTTATGGAAGAACGCTACTTGGAAAGGTCCAAAAACACATTGGGAAAGATCACCCATCCACAATTGTGGAACTTGGTTGTGGTTCTGGCTACCTCATCGGAAACTTGGCGGAAGCCTATCCAGGAGCAGAATGTGTGGGTCTTGACTACAGCTACCAAATGCTCAAAATGGGGGCCGAGGTTTTTAAGAATTCCAAGGAATCAAAAATCGAACTCAGGGCCTTTCAAAATGGCATGAAAGATCTTTCGCTTGAAACTAAAAATCTAGCCAACCTTAGCTATGGATTAAGTGATGCCTGCTTGACTCCTTTCCAAGACAATTCGGTAGACCTATGTTTCTCATGCTTTCTCTGGGATAGGGTCGGAGATCCAGAAAAACTACTTAAGGAAAAAATTAGAATTACAAGGGAAGGGGGCCTAATTCTTATCATTTCGCCATTTAACTACCTCACACCAAAGGGATGGGATAACTGGCACCCAATCAATAAGGTGGTCGAAAGCGCTGCTAAGATGGGACTAAAAGCAGAAGCGCAAGAACACTTCCAAGTAGAAGAACCCTTGGACATCCGCGGAAATCGTGTAGTCTGGGAAGTCGACAGTCTAAGCTTTCTTAAGACTTGAAGGTAGCTCCGAACATTTGGCCATAGGTCAGTCTACTTTGACTAACTTCTCATATCCAAGCAAGTCTCCTTCCATGTTTCTTAGGATAGCAAGATAGACTCCTGACGCTTCTTGATCCCAAAGTACCTCATTTTCCCCTGGGTGGATGTCTACTTTGTGCACTAAGCGACCAAGAAGATCTCGTAGCTCCAAATACATGATCTTGCTTTCTGAAGAAAGAACCTTCAACCTAGAGGTAAATGGATTGGGCATGATTTCTACATTCGCAATGCTGCTTTCTGTTGTCGCACTGGTGCATGAAGTTTCATCGGACTCGCTGATCTCCCAGTTTACGACAGTACTGCACCCAAGTATGTCTTCTACATGGATCTCATAGCTACCTATGGTCACTTCATCTGGAAGACCTACAATCACGAAGGGTCCATTCTCCCCTTCAATAAGTAGATCTAGGGTAGATACTGCTCCTGCACACAAGCTATCTGGTCCGCTTATGTCGACATCTGGAGGTAGGTTAATTTCAACGCTAATCTCTTCACTCC
>CAZMYK010000119.1:0-8187 GCA_964570435.1 uncultured Saprospiraceae bacterium
CTATCTCATCAATAAAGACAATACACGGTGCTTTTTCTCTCGCTTGCTTAAATAGGTCTCTAACCCTTGATGCTCCAACTCCCACAAACATTTCTACGAAGTCTGAACCGGAAATGGAAAAGAAGGGAACCCCTGCCTCACCAGCTACAGCCTTAGCAAGTAAGGTTTTTCCAGTTCCTGGAGGGCCTACAAGTAGGACTCCTTTAGGGATCTTGCCACCAAGGGATGTATATTTCTTTGGGTGTTTCAAGAAGTCTACAACCTCCATCACCTCTTCCTTAGCTTCATCTAAGCCAGCAACATCTTTAAAGGAAACGTTCACCTTGGCATTGTTGTCGAATAGCGCCGCCTTAGACTTACCGATATTGAAAATCTGGGCACCAGGTCCTGCACCTCCGCCACTGACCCTTCTCATAATGAAGATCCAAATTGCGATTAAAATGGCAAATGGAAGAACCCAACCTAAGAGTTGAGGCAGCCATGAATTACCAGATTCATATACAGGATCTACTACAGTGGTACCAGCTTCCTCATTGATCTTATCGATCTTTGCATCAAAAGTCTCAACGGAACCAATTTCAAAGGTATAGTGAGGATTAACTCCGGTTACAAACTTATTTTCCTTAATGTCCCCGTACTTACTCAGGCTTTCCTTTTTAAGAAAGACACTAACCTTCCTGTTGTCTAGGACCTTTACTTCCTTCACATCACCGGCCTTAACCATTTCCACGAAGGAATTCAACGTAGTCTTTGGCGCATTGGCGCTGCTGTACATAAAGATGTTAAAGATTAATATGGAAGCAATCAGTATTCCGTAAATCCAATAAGAATTTATTCGGGACTTATTTTTGTTTTTATTATCGTTTCCTTTTTCACTCATATCGTAGCCTTTGGCTCATTTAATCAAATATTAGAGGTTCTGAAATTCTGTAAAGTCTGCATCACTCCACAGATCTTCCAGGTCGTACAAGGCTCGTGTCTCTGGATAGAAAACATGAACAATGGTGTCGAAGTAATCAACCAGGACCCATGTAGCAGCATCCTGACCTTCCCTATGCGGGATGTAACCCATTTCATCCTTGACCCGCTTGTAGACATTGCTTGCAATTGCTCCAACTTGCGTAGTGGATTCGCCCTCGCAAATGATGAAGTAATCCGCAGGCGCCTCAGGAAGTGAACGTAGGTCTATTTTGACTATATTCTTTCCCTTAATATCTTGGATAGAATCTATAATTAACTCATTCAATTCAGTCGTTTCTGAGTTTGCTTGAGTCGCATGTCTTGTGTTATTCAAATTTGTTGCTTATTATTATCGAGCAAAGTAAAAATAGCCCATTGGGACTTCTTATCTTTGCTCTTTGTATTGTTTCAAACAAAACTACTAAATAAATAGTTTATTGCCTACTAAATTAGACAGCCTCTTCGCCGGTGCAAAACACTATCATTTCTCCGAAATAGATTCCACCAACAAATACGCGCTTAATCTTATATCAAAAAACGCTCCAGCAGAAGGAAGTGTGATTTCTGCTGACTTTCAGACACAAGGTAGAGGACAATATGGCAGGTCTTGGATGTCAGAATCGACGAAGAATTTGCTTTCTTCGATTATCCTTTACCCTGAATTTCTTCCACTAAGCGAACAGTTTTCACTAAGTAAGGCCATTTCTTTGGCTGTACAGAGTACCCTCCATTCCTTTTTGTCATCCAAGGAAGTGAAAATAAAATGGCCAAATGACATCTACTGTGGCTCTAAGAAAATCGGTGGAATATTGATCCAAAATACCATTTCTGGAAGTAAAATGACTGCATCAGTTATTGGCCTTGGTATCAATGTGAATCAAAAGAAATTTCCGGCAAACTTGAATGGAACCTCGATGGCCTTGGAACTAGGTGTAGACTTTGACAAGCGAGAGCTGTTAGACATTCTCATGGTAGATATCAAGACGGAATATATGCTCCTGCAGCGCAACCTGCAAATCCAGGATAAGCGCTATAATGACCACCTTTATGCCAAGAACGAGGTAAGGTTCTTTGAAGACAAAGAGGGGAATCTTTTTTCCGCTAAAGTGCTCTTAGTCAATAGAGAGGGCAATCTAATTGTCGACCAAGATGGAGAATACAAGGCTTACAGCTTTGGAGAGCTCAAATGGGTCTAGGGGAATAGGTCCAGATCTCACACCAATGCATAAATGATTCTCCTTTGATTGTTTCTCTTCTTTAATCGTTTCTAGACAAATCATGCCGTAGATTAGCGCTTTTAAATCTTGATATGGAAGTAAAGATAATGACGGTCGGAGATGAATTACTGATCGGCCAAGTGGTAGACTCAAATTCAGCATGGCTTGGAGCACAACTTGAAAGCGTTAACATAAAAGTTACTGAAATAAGATCCATCCAAGATACCGAAGATGAGATCATTGGTAACTTAGATAGCATGCTAGCAAAGTCAGATGCGGTATTGATTACCGGCGGACTCGGACCTACGAAGGATGATGTGACTAAGAAATCTCTGGCTAAATACATGGGTGTGGAGTTGGTCTGGAAGGAAGAAATATTCGAATGGATTAAACAATTGTTTTCGAAATTCAAGATCGACTTGAAGGAATCTCATAGGTCCCAGGCATATGTCCCTGATGGCACTCATGTCATTCTGAACAGGATGGGCACAGCACAAGGCATGTGGTTGGAAAAAGATGGAAAAATTATCATATCCATGCCAGGTGTTCCTTATGAAATGAAGTACATCATGGAAAATGGAGGACTGGAAAAGTTGGCATTACGCAACGAAGGTGGTAGTATTCGGCACAAGACTATCATGACAGCAGGTTGGGGAGAGACAATGATAGAAGAAAAGATTAGCCCCATCATTGAAGAGCTGCCTGAACACATGAAGATCGCCTACCTTCCTAGCCTTGGAAGCGTGAGGGTCAGATTAAGCAGTACTGGTGGTAGCGAGGAAGAGGTGGATGAGTACACTCAAAAAATAACGGCCTCTCTCGGTAGCATCGTCTATGCATATGATGACCAAAGTCTCGCTTCAGCAATTGGTGAGATGCTAGTAGCGAGGAAGCTACAAGTAGGTACAGCAGAAAGTTGTACTGGTGGACTTGTAGCGAAAATGATAACAAGCATTCCAGGTTCTTCTAGGTACTACAAGGGTAGTGTCGTTGCGTACGCAAATGACCTAAAGCAAGACCTTCTTAATGTTTCGGCTGAAAACCTAAAAAACCACGGAGCAGTAAGTGAACAGACCGTCAGTGAAATGGTAGGAGGAGTAATAGACAGCCTAGGTGTCGATCTAGGGATTGCGACGAGTGGTATTGCTGGTCCCGGTGGTGGCACTCCCCAAAAGCCTGTAGGTACAATATGGATCGCAGTTGGTAGCAAGGATAAGGTCAAGACACGCAAGTTACAGTTGACGAAGAATAGATTGAAAAATATTGAGTATACCTCTTTTGCGGCGCTGAATCTCTTAAGAAAATTTTTACTTGGCCATTAAATCAGTTACTTTTGTGCCATAAAATTACTCCATAGGTATGGCAATAGTTGACTTAGTAATGCCCAAGATGGGCGAAAGTATTATGGAGGCTACGATTTTGAAATGGCTCAAGAAGGAGGGAGAAACCATAGAGCTAGATGAATCGATACTTGAAATAGCCACAGATAAAGTAGATTCTGACATTCCTTCTCCAGTAGAAGGTGTACTTACTGAAATTCTTTTTTCTGAAAATGAAGTTGTTGAAGTAGGTAAAGTAATTGCAAGAATTAAAACGGAAGCGGATCAAGCCATTAGTCCTTCCCCTGCAGTTGTCGATCCTGCAGAAAAATCGGATTCAGTTAATGAACCAAGTGTGCCAAAGGCAAGTTCCAATGGACAGTCTCAAAAGAAGGTGGCGAGTCCTAAGCCTGCTCCTGCTAAAGCAGTAGCTTCAAGTTCCAGCTACAATCCTAGTGTTACGACTAGATTCTATTCTCCCTTAGTTAGGACCATTGCGCAAGAAGAAGCAATCAGTGTAGATGAACTAGACCAAATTGCAGGTTCTGGAGCCAATGGGAGGGTGACAAAAACGGACATCCTGAACTACGTGGTTGAGAAGAAGTCAGGAAATGTAGTATCAGTTCCTAGTGTGTCGTCGAATGCAAAGCAAGCAACAAAGGCAGAATTAAGTCCTACTGTCAGTAGGGATACCTCTGAAAAGGTGGTGAGCACCGGTGCAGGAACCGAGATCATAGAGATGGATAGAATGAGGAAGTTGATCGCTGATCACATGGTCCATTCAAAACACACATCTCCCCATGTGACCTCTTTTGTGGAAGTTGATGTCACTGATATCGTACAGTGGCGAGAGCGTGTAAAGCTGGATTTTCAACAAAAGTATGGTGAGAAGATCACCTACACACCGATTTTCATTGAGGCTGTGACGAAGGCCATCAAGGATTTCCCGATGGTAAATATATCTTTGGATGGAGGCAAGATCATCAAGAAGAATTTTGTCAATATTGGAATGGCTGCGGCTTTGCCGAGTGGAAACCTAATCGTGCCTGTTATCAGGGATGCTGATGATATGAATTTGCTTGGATTGACAAAGGCTGTGAATGATCTTGCTAGCAGGGCTCGTCAAAATAAATTAAAGCCTGACGAAATTCAAGGAGGAACGTTTACAGTGACAAACGTAGGGACTTTTGGAAATGTGATGGGCACTCCTATCATAAATCAACCACAAGTTGCTATATTGGCAGTCGGAGCAATTCGTAAGAAGCCCGCTGTGATAGAAACTGAAGCTGGAGATTTGATCGCTGTTAGGCACATGATGTTTCTGTCACTGAGTTATGACCATAGAGTCGTAGATGGATTTTTGGGTGGTTCTTTCCTTAGAAAAATAGCCGACTACCTAGAAGATTTCGATAAGACACGAAACATTTAGAAAGAATTTGAAAGTAGGCAGATTACATACCCTGGTATTGCTACAGTTATTTATGACGGTAAGCCTACTATCTGCACAAGACCGTTACTATAGGTCAGGAAGTAAGTTCTTCGAAAAGGAGCTCTATAGGGATGCGCTGAGAGAATTTCACAAGGATAAGAATGCTGAAAGAAATCGAGATCTAGTCTTGAAACGAATGGTTAGTAACTATCAGGTCAATAACCTTAAGGCAGCTAAGAATGACATATCGGCCTTGCTCGCCTTCAAGAAGAAAGAGGATGACTTATTCCTGTATATTGGAAAAATCTATCATGCGGAACTAAATTTTGCTAAGGCAGTTGAGTACTACAAGGAATTTCTTAGACGGACTCCTCGCAAGCATCCCGATCGCGAGATGGTGATTAGTGACATCAAAAGGTGTGCAAGTGGGCTTAATCTATCCTACTTCGATCAGCGAGCATTCGTAGAAAATATGGGTGGTGAGATTAATTCCATCAATGATGAAATAGACCCCATCCAAAGTCCCAACTTCCTAAATAAGTACTATTTTTCAAGCAATCGTCCGCAGTCTGAGGGGGGGAGAAGGGATAAAAAAGGGATGAAGGATCCCATATATGGCCAGTACTTCTTCGATATGTATATGGCTAGCCTTGAAAATGGACAGTGGTCAGATGTAGAGGCAATTAACGATCTTCTGAATACCGGTCGACATGAAAGAGTTTTGGAGTTTAGCGGGGATGGGTCGGTCCTATTGTTTACGAAGGGAGATCAAATAGATCTTGCCACAATATATGTTGATACCTTTGGTGTTTCTAAGGATGAGGTATATCCTCCAAAGTTTGAAAGTCCTGTGATAGGTCAGAAAGGAGATGTCTACTTGCAACTATATACTGATTCTACGGTAATTTTTTCGAGTAGAAGGGAAGGTGGTTATGGAGGCTACGACCTCTATGTCAGTTACAAAAGAAATACGTTCTGGTCTCCTCCTAAGAATCTGGGGCCTACAATTAATTCTGCCTATGATGAAGTTTCACCCTTCCTAACGAATGATGGAATGACCTTGTATTTTAGTTCTAACAGCCTAGCTAGCATGGGTGGCTTTGACATTTTCACATCTTCGTATTCGTATGATTCTGGTAATTGGGAAAGACCTGAAAATATGAATCTAGGAATTAACTCTTCCATGGACGACATGTACTATCGAATTTCCTCTGATGGCCAATCTTCCTACTTTAGCTCCAACAGAAAGTCTGGGTCAGGTGGTTACGATCTATATAAGGCTTATCTCAAGCAACAAGAGATGGGTCAACTTGCCTATAATCCTGTTCTTCCCTATCTGGCGAATGATGAATTCATGAAGAATATTGTTCAGAACCGCAAGCTAGGAATTGAGAATTCGAGCTCTAAAGCTAACTCAAATGTTGCACCAGCAGAGAAAGCACGTGAATTTGTTTTAGAGGCCTTATTTTATGATAAAGATGAGAATTTGTTTTCCTTGGATAATGTGAAGAACTTAAACAATATCGTTGACATAATGACGATTTATCCCAAGACTAGATTACTAATCGAAAGCCACTCAATCCAAGAAAGTCAGATTGCTTATGAACTCTATTTCAGCATCAAACGGGCGGAGAAAATAATGGACTACCTCGTCAGCAAGGGCATCGAGGCAGACAGATTTAAACTTCGAGGGCTAGGATCTAACTATCCACTTGTTTCTATGGAAAGAGGGTCAAGTTCGAAAAAGTTGGCTGAGAAACTCAATCGGCGATTAGAACTGACTGTCCTAGATGCGGACGGTCTTTCGTTGGATATTACTTACGCAAGTCCAGTTGTTGCTGACTTTTTGAAGGATGTTTCAGGCGACTTATATAAGACCCTGCAGGTGGGCCTAACCTATAAGGTCTTTGTGGCAAGGGTAAATCAAATGTACCAAAATGACGTCTTGAATTACTACCAAGATGCAATGATAGAAAGAAATTTTTCTGAAAATGACTATGTCTACACGATTGGACTTTATACTAAGTATTTCGATGCACAAGATGTACTGAAGAATTTGAAAGAAGATGGAATCGCAGAGGTGAAAATTATTCCGTATTTAGATGGGGAGCGCGTTGAGAAGAACAAGTGGCTCGAGCTAGCTAACGACTACCCTGATCTTGTAAACTACTTACAGTACAATGGACAATAAGATGGGGACCATCAGTTTTTTTAAGGAGAGTGTTAAGAACCTAAAGACAGTGGGAACATTGACTAGGAGTTCAAAATTCCTTTGTAAGGGAATGATAAAGCATGTCGATTTTTCAGCTGCGAAACTGATCGTGGAGCTGGGTGCTGGAGATGGCGTAATTACCAAGCACATTCTGAAGAGTATGCGTAAGGACTGTAAGTTGATGATTTTTGAGGTCAATGAAAGATTCATAGGAGAACTCCTTGCCATCAAAGACGATAGGCTTATCGTTGTCCAAGATTCGGCTGAACACCTTACAAAATACCTGGATGAAAACAACCTCAACGAAGTCGATGCAGTTATTTCAGCAATTCCCTTTGTGATTATCCCGGAACCAACAGCTACAAATATCGTTCAGTCTTGCAAAGACCACCTGATTGCTGGTGGAAATTATGTGCAAGTGCACTACAGTCTTATGGCTAAGAAACTCTACGAAAAGGTATTTGGAGAAGTTAATGTCAGTTGGATACCTTTAAATATTCCACCGGCCTTTGTCTTAGTTTGTCAAAATATTTAAGCCAAGATCAAAGTTTTAAGCGGTTTAGTAAGTTTTTCTTGTAAAGCTGGCCAATAGGGATTTGGTGTTCTTCTAACTTGATTTGTCGACCCTCAATTGACTTCACCTTGGAAATTGCTATCACAAAGGACTTATGACTCTGGATAAAATCATCGGGCGGAAGCTGCTTCATTAGATGGCTTAGAGTTGTATAGGTTAGAATCGATGTGCTGCGGGTCTGAACTTTGACATAATTTCCCTTTGCTTCGAGAAAAACGATTTCATCACAATCCACTTGGTGATAGGTCTTACCTTCTTTTATGAAAATGGACCTCTTGCTTACTATTTCACCAGAAGAGAAGGTGCGATTCTTTTCGAAGTCAAGCACCACCTTGTTGACTGCTTTGAGAAAGCGAATAAAGCTAAATGGCTTCAATAGGTAGTCAATAATCTCCAAGTCATAGCCTTCTAATGCATATTCCGAATGTGCTGATGTTACAATGATCTTTGGGGCGCCAGCACTTAGTGACCTCAGC
>CAZMYK010000119.1:8197-9074 GCA_964570435.1 uncultured Saprospiraceae bacterium
AGCAGGTCAAAGCCACTTATCTTAGGCATCCTTATGTCAAGAAAGATCAAGTCTACCTTCTTAGATTTAAGCAGAGCTAGGGCTTGCAACGCATCATAACAATTGCCTACCTTTTCTAAATATGGAAGATCAGCGGCGTATTCCTCGATGACCTGATGGGCAGCTGATTCATCGTCTACTATGATAAACTTCATGTCGATGTAGGGAATTTAAGTTCAGTCATAAAAATATCATCTTCCTTCTCGACTTTAAGAATGTGACTACTAGGGTAGAGGTGGTTAAGTCTATCTCTAAGATTCTTCAAGCCAATTCCTCCCTTGGATTTGGCTTGTTTCGGGTCAAATCTATTCTTAACGGAGAAGGTGAGCATACCATTTTCTTCCGTCATTGACACATGAATACTGGCCCCTTCAATTAGCTTTTCAATGCCATGCTTGAAAGCATTTTCAAGAAGATTGATAAATAGAAGCGGTCTAACCATGGCACCTAAGTTATCAATGTTTTTTTCAAAACTAACATCAATCTTCTTTTCAAATCGAGATGCCTGAAGGTCTAAGTAATTCTCGATATAGTCCACCTCTTCCTCAAGTGCGACAAATTTTTTGCTTCCTTCGTAGATGGTGTATCGCATGAGGTCAGACAACTTTAGAACAAAAGCTCTTGCTTGGTCTGGATCTACCTTGATCAAAGCATACAGATTATTTAATGTGTTGAAGTAGAAATGAGGGTTAATTTGACTTTTCAGCGTGATCAGTTCAGTCTTAACACTTGCATTCTCAGTCTTCTTTTTTCTTTCCCAAAAAAGATACAAGGAAGTGAATAGCAAGTAGAAGAGTAAAGCCGCTAATAGGATTCCAAAGAAATCTGCAACCCATGA
>CAZMYK010000120.1:0-9067 GCA_964570435.1 uncultured Saprospiraceae bacterium
TAGAGGTAATCAGATTCGAGAAGGCGCAAACAAATATTACGGCAATAGACATGACGATGGCCTTATTCAAAAGGGTCGTAACTGCCAATGCTGAACAGATCCCAAGAACTTGGACAGTAATTGGGTTGTTGTCATTAAGCGGGTCCGTTAGAAGCTTCCGTTCGGCCTTGCCGAATGCCAATGAAGACTTTTTTTCCTTAATTGCTGTATCAGCCATAGTTCTTAGTTGTTACTTTTTAAAAAAGGCTCATAATATTGTAATCCTGTCTCGAGCATGTCACCTACCCCGTCGGCGGTGATGGTTGCTCCTGTAATTCCATCAACTGCATGGGGCATTCCTGCTGTCCTGCCTCCCTTCTTCACATCAACAGAAACAAACTGTCCGTCTTCACTGTATATTTTCTTTCCCTCAAACTGTCCAGCCCAAGTCTTATTGTCTTTGATCTCTGCACCCAAGCCAGGGGTTTCCCCTGCGTGGTCGAAGGCTACACCAGCAATCGTGTTTTTATCATCTGCAAGTGCAATATTGCCCCAAATCTCATCCCACAGACCATTGCCTCTTACACTTAAGATGTAAAACTTCTTCCCATCAGCACCTGTGTAGGTATAAAGCGGAAAGATTCTTTCCTCTATAGGTTTCTTTCTTTCCTTCTTCATTTCGATACTCTCTGCCATCCCTCCAGCATAACCTGCGGCGATGATGTCTTGAGAAGAGACCTCATTTCCTTTCGCATCAAAGGCCTTTTGCTCGATCTTGGTGTCAAATATTTCTTGAACTTGGTCATCCGAAATCTTGCTAAAGTCACCTTCGATCTCGTCAGCAATAGCAGAAAGGATGGCCTTTTTGTTGTATACGGCCTCGTTCTTCTTGTGAATAGGTTTAAGTCCTATTGCTAGAAAGGCTAGTGCCATGGCCACCACTGAGGTCATAATTAATACGAACCTCCATATATAACTTGTACTATGCACGTTTTAATCTTTTATTAATGTTAGACTGAATAGTGTAATGATCCATCAAAGGTGCAAATGTGTTCATGAACAGAATCGCAAGCATCCATCCTTCAGGATATGCTGGATTCAGAACTCTTACAATCATACCAATGAAGCCTATTGAAAATCCGTAGATCCATTTTCCTGTATTGGTCCTTGCCGCTGTGACCGGGTCTGTCGCCATAAATGCCATGGCAAATAAGAAACTTCCCATCCAGAACTGGTAGAACCAAGGCACACCCATGAATGGAGTAGCGTCCCAAGCGTTCATGATCATGGCCATCAGAGAAGCTCCGATAAACATGCTAAGCATAATACGCCAACTTGCAATCTTTGTAATCAACAAAATTACAACACCTATTAAGATTAATGGTTTCGATGTCTCTCCGATTGAGCCAGGAATTGTTCCCCATAGCATTTGGGTCGAAGAATATACTTCAGTAACTTTTTCCCAGCCACCTTGGTAGGCTAAACTCAGAGGTGTTGCCCCCGTGAAACCATCCACTATGCCCGTTGATGCAGCTGCGGCAAAGGTATCGAGACCACCCCAGGAAAATAGCTTGTCGAAAAGTCCATGTGCCCAACCATATTGTGGAAGAGCACCTGAAGAAATTGTTTCAAAGCCCGATACCCATACTTCGTCTCCAGCAATGGTAGTCGGATAGGCAAAGAATACAAATACCCTTGCCAGTAAGGCAACGTTCCATATGTTCATCCCAGTCCCTCCAAATGCTTCCTTGCCAATGATTACAGCAAAGAATACAGCTACTGCAAGTATCCATAGTGGAAGATCTGGTGGCATTATTAGTGGGATTAACGCTCCTGAAACCAAGTAGCCCTCTTCTATACCGTGCCCCTTCTTGGCAGCAAACCAAAATTCAATTCCTAGGCCTACTACGTTAGCAACCACAAAAAGCGGAAGTAACTTGATTAGTCCATGAATAACTTTGAGATGGAATCCTTCTAAGAACCCGGGATACATTCCCAGGGCTGTGAAGTGCTGGTGCCCTATGTTATAAGTTCCAAATAGGTAGCACAATTGCATAGCAATCACCACATGGATCATAGTCCGCTTAAGGTCCATACCATCTTTCACATGGGCACCGCCCTTGGTAACGTGGTTCGGAGCATAAGCAAATGTGAAAAAGCCATCAAACAAAGTGTGAAGAAAGGGTGATTTCTTCTTGTCCGGCTCGATTTTCTTTATGACGTCTAATAGTCCCATTAGTATTTTTTTATCCTTGTTCTCTCATCATATCCAAGCCATCTCTTAGGATTTCCTGCAGAGGCTGCTTAGAGGTACATACAAATTCGCAAATCGCAACATCTTCTTCGGTCAGTTCATTGATCCCAAGACCTTCCATTTTCTCTATGTCTCCAGTTAAGATTGCCTTCATTAGGTGCTGCGGGTAGATATCCATAGGCAGCACACTTTCATATTGTCCCGACATCACAAAGGCCCTTCTTTCACCATGGGTATTGGTTGTAGCCTCAAACTCGTGATTCTTGAACAGCGCATTAGGGAAGGTTCCAGAAATACTTGGTCTTGGTGTTACGGGTAGCAACCAACCGAATAATTCATATTCATCACCTTCCTCCAGAACGGTGATTTGATCATCTCTGAAATTCAGGAAGTCATCACTCTCCACTTGTGTGCCAGAAAGCGCATTTCCAGATATGAGTCGATTATTGTCTCCTTCCATATTGTCGCCCAGCAATTCTCCAACACTAGCTCCTAAATAAGTCCGCACGTACTTCGGCTCACTTACTTGGGGACCACCAATGTTTACAACTCTTTCCGCATCATACTTCCCTGTCAGGAACAGTCTACCTAGAGACAAGATTTCTTGTACTCCGATCGTCCACACCTTACTCGTCGTGGAAATAGGAGCTGTGTGGTGAATCTGGATACCGACATTTCCTGCAGGATGTTTTCCATTAAAGTAATGTACTTCAGCATTTTGCACACCTGAAAAAGCTTCTGCCACAGTATGTCCCTTTCTCCCATCTAGTCCAACACAAACCTTTCCGTCTGTCAATTTTGCCAGCACATTCACTCCTTCTTGGAAGGCAACAGCATGGTCCTCGGCAATAAAGCTGTAGTCACTAGCCAGAGGTGCAGTATCAAAAGTAGAAATGAAAATATTCTCTGGTACTACCCCATCTTCAGGGACAATATCATAGGGTCTTTGATTTAGCAAAGTAATTCCCCCACTAGCCTTTAAGAAGGCCATTATTTCTTCTCTACTCGCGTCGTCAAGTTTGGGGGCTTCGAATTGCTTATGCTTCATTTCCTTATCCGCAAGAATGACCACGGAAGCAATGGATCTCTTCTCTCCCCTATTGACAGCGATCACTTCCCCTGAAACAGGAGCAACATACTTTACATCATCTCTCTTCTTATCGAAGAACAAGGTATCACCTACAGCTACTTCATCACCCACCTCTACAAGTACCTTAGGTATGGGTGACATTCCATTAAAGTTTTGAGGTTGCACAGCAAATGTCTTTGCACTACCAGCATCAATCGTTTTAGCCGCTTTACCTGCTAGGTTCACATTGAATCCCTTCGACAGGCTGTGGTATGGAGCGTCCTTAATGGCTGCTGGCTTCTTAGGACCAAACCAGTCATTAATCCTTGGAAATAAGGAAAACTGCCCCTTAGATGTATCTAGATTATTCTTTTTGGCCTCGATCTGCATTAGATTATCCGCAAGGGAAACAATCAAGCCCACGACGACAACAAGACCCACAGCAATAATGGACATCGTTAAGATGCTTTGGCCGTTGTTAGATTGTGCTGAGATGGGAAGTGAAAAAAGGACTAATGCAAGAAGGTAGGTGAGTTTGTTAACTCTCATTTGCAATACTTGTATTTATTAAATCAAAGCTTTTTCGTAATTCACCGCAAAGATAAAAAGCTTTTCATTTTTTAGGTCCCCGCCTATGCACTATTTAGGCCTTCAGACTTATTTAGATTTAATCTAAACAACCTCCACCAATTCCAAGAAGCATAGATTGCAACTACAGTAAATATGAGGTATAAGAGGCCATAGAGTTCCCACCCTCTCACGTAGTACAAGTAGGTCATTACAATATCGATCACAATGAAATACAACCAGGTCGAAAGTTGACGATTGACCAAAAAAATAGTTGCTATGACACTAAATACTGTTGTGAAAGCATCAACCAATGGAAAAGAGGCATCTGAGTACTTCTTCATTAGGAACCCATACAAGAGTGAAAAAAGAATTCCTGCCAAGCCGGCTAGTAGATGGGTCTTAATTCCGACCTTAAATGAGAGACTGACTTCCTTCCAACGGACTAGTCCTATGAAGCCCATGATGATGTAGAAAATTTGGAGCACACCGTCGGAATACAAGTTCAAGCCTCCGAAAAAGTCGTGGTAGGCAATGCAAGCACAACTGATAATTCCGAAGTACCAACAAGATATCTTGTTTTGAGCAGAAAGTATAATGTATATTATACCGGCAAGAAGGCCTAGCCATTCCAAAAAGGAAAAGCCTTCAAGAGTTTCAAGCATTTACTGTACTACTTGTACAGTGAAGATTGCCTCGTCTACAATGTGTTCTACATTAGAAATAATATTAATTACCTCTCGGTATTCTCGAAGCTCTTCTTTCTGACCACTATCATATTTCGCCTTGATCACCATTCTTTGTCCTGGTGAAAGAGGCTCCTTAGAATAGTCTAGTTCTGTGCAATGACAGGTAGTTATGATCTCTATTTCTAAATCAGCATCTCCTACATTTTCAACTGTGAACTCAAGTTCTTTGACCTCGCCCTTCTTTACCTCACCTAGCGCTACATTGTTATTATAGATCTTCAGCTTTGGTAGGGAGTCTCCGAAGGATTGCCGGCCACTCTGAATAGGCACCTCCTTCTGAACCTCCTTCTTAATTTCGATAGACTGAGGTCCTTCAAGAATTTTGAATTCAGTTCGTCTATTGAGTCGATGTTCTTCATCAGAGCACCTTACTCCATTCACACACTGATTCAAGATCTGCTCTTCGCCATACCCAACAGTCTGTACCCTTCCATCTTCCACACCACGTTCTACTAGCCACGCCTTTGCAGACTCCGCACGTCTCTGTGAGAGTCTCTGATTGTAGTTAGATAAGCCCTGGGCATCTGTATGCGATGAAAGCTCTATGACCATGCTAGGATACTGACCAAGTAAATCATATAAGGTTTGTAAGTCAGTCTCAGCATCTGGCAAGATTTTGTCATCATCTAGATCGTAGTAGATATTAGTAAGACGTATTGCCTGATTAATCGTAATCACCTCAGTAATAATTTCTGTCGTATCTACTGGCTCTGGCGGTATAGGCTTAAGAACCATACTCTTATTGATTGTAAAATCATCGAGTATCCCAACAGTATTAAATTCTAAGGAATCGGGATAGTAACCTTCCTTCCCGAAGACAAGCTTGTACGGTTTATCAGAGTCCAATAAAAAGGTATATTCATCTAAGGTTTCGTTCGTCTTAGTGATGGGATCTATAGCCTCACCAGAGAGATCTACAAGCGTAATTTCTGATCCCTTCATCGGTCCTTCCTCGTCTTCAGCAACTGCGATTAGGTCAATGATTAATTGTCTAATTCCAAATGAGTAGATATCATCACAACAAGTCTTGCTCTTCAGATTTCTCTTTTTCTCGTTTGGTCTATTAGAAATCAGGTAGCCCTTTTGACCACCATTATAGGTGGTGAAGTACATATCATCTAATGGAGAATTATATCCAAGACCTATATTTTTCACTTCGCTCCACTTGGAACCATTCCATGAAGTCTCAAAAACATCGTATCCGCCTAGGCTGGCATATCCATCTGAACTAAAGTAGAGGGTTCCGTCTGTATAAAAAGGCGTGATGTCATTTTCCTTGGTATTAACTGTTTCACCTAGATTGACTGGACTAGCGAAGGCATCACCATTGATTGTCGCATAGTAGATATCAAATCCTCCTTGACCACCCTCCATGTCAGCGGAGAAAAATAGTACATCATTTCCATAGAGTTCCCCTACAGCTGGATGCCTCACGAGGAAGTCTCCATTCAGTGCTGCAATTTCAATTGGAGGTGCCCAACCTGAGTCATTCTTCGAACTCACAAAAAGTTTGGAAGTCGCCAATTCTTCGCCTTGTAGGGTGGACCTTGTAAAAAACATTCTACGTCCATCAGAACTAAAGGTGACATTACCGCTGTGAAATCCTTCCCTATTGATCGAGGCCGGCAAGGCCTTTGGCTTCGCAAATCCTTTGTCTCCTTCGGTTGTGGTGTAGATCTTTGCATAAGCATCTACATCTTCTTTTCCATCAAGGACAATCACCTTATTCGTCTGAAAGGATGAAAAATAAAGTGTACCATCAGCATATTCTGAGGCACCATATTCGGGACCTCCAGAATTCACCTTTCTATCCAAAAGCTTGACTACAACATCGTTGTTTTCATCTAACTCCTTAGCCTGTTTCATCCCTTCCATTTCCAACCTCGCCCGAGGTTTCAGTTCTTCCATATCTGAAGAATCTATGAAGTATTGAAATTCAGCATAGGCGTCATTGTACCTACCCAGTGATTTCAAAGCGAGACCGTAGTAGAATCGTTCATCGATGTACTCCATCTCCTTATCGCGCTTAAGCACTCTATTGTACCAATTCTCTGCTCTCTTATAGTCTCTGATCTGCATGTGTAAGTCAGCAATTAGAACTGCGAGGTCGTAGTTCCTTTCTTCCTTATAAGCCTTCTCATACCATTCGAGCGCATTGTAGTAGTCGTTGTTATCCAAGGCTTCTTCAGCAGCATCAAGCATAAAGCGCACAGGAACTTCCCTTAGAGGCTGCGCTAGTGCAAGTACAGGAAGTATAAGTAGGACAATTATCTTAAGATAAATCTTCATATAATTTCTTTCTAATTGTATTAAAATCGAGGGCAGAATACTGCTGGATCAACTTTAGGTCTCTTGTAAATCTTCATAATGTAGTTTGCACTAAGTTCTAACGCTCCGAAACCTCTATTGGTATAGGCTTTGCCCGAAACTGTAGTATCAAAGGCTAGTCTAACTTGTAAGTCTTTCATATCGAAGCCCAGATAGATAGGTATGGCGTCGATCGGGTTAAAGGTATTGATTCTTGCTCCTAATCCTGCATAGACCGTAATTTCTTTCTCAGGATTCAGATAGTAGCCCGTCAAGGCTTGCAATGCGAGTTCATTGTTGCTTCCGAAATTCTGAAAAAGGACTGCCGGAATTATTTTAGTTCTTGCATTAAGTACTCGGTCATACTCTGCAAAGGCAGTCACCCTTACAGGGGTCCTGTTGCTTCCTCCCGACAAACTTCTCTTAGGACTGTTCAGGTGGGCTAGAGAAAGACCAACTCTGTATGCTGAAACCTTATCGATTTGACTCTTGTATACAACACCGGCACCAAAGTCAGCCTTGGTTCTAGAATTTTCAGGATCATTAAATTCGCTCGCTCGCGGGTCAGAAACATTTGACACTATATTAGATTCAAATTCATAGTTGTCAAATTGCGCAACACTAACGTTATTAGTCCCTGAGCTTATAGCAAACGAAAGCACGTTCGTTCCACCCCTTCCTAGGGGCATATGATAAGAGATAGCTTGTACACTTTGTGTTTGTCTTAGATTTCCGATCCCAGCTACATCAGACGCAAGGCTTAATCCTATACCAACCCAATCTTGCTCCCTTATCCCCCTAATCACAGGAGCATCAAGATAGGCTGTGTAAGTTTCATATCCTCTTCGCGCAGCTGTAGCTTGTGAGCCACCTATTACATCTTGCAGCCTATAAACCCCGCCAACCCTGGCCGTTCCGCTAAAAGATCCTGACAATGCAGGGTTGAGTCCAACTGGGCTCATCTGAAACATGGAATAGTGCAAATCCTGAGCATTTACGCCTATAGAAAGTAGGCAAAATAAGATTACAGTAAGTTTAAAATTCATACGATTTCATTAGTGCTCGAAAGATAATCTTTTTTTTCTAATCCACCTGAAATTGACATTTTATGCGTACCTATGATGTGTTATTTGTACAATATTTCGACGAAAGTTATGAGAAGGGTCTGGAACAAGTTGTTAGCGCTTTCTTTTTTACTCTGTAGCATTGGTCTCAATGGTCAATCTAAGTTCATTATTCCATCCGACACACTAAATAATAAGCGCTTTAATACAGCTGCGATTTTTGCTGCTGGAACCTATACCGGATTTTCCATCGGCCTTTATAATGCATGGTACCGACAATTCGACCAGTCGTCCTTCCACCTCTTCAATGACTGGAACGAATGGAACAATATGGATAAGATGGGCCACTTCTATACTGCCTACTTCCAAGGTGTCTTATGCTCCCAAGGAGCCAGGTGGACGGGTCTAGATAAGAAGAGATCCCTATGGACGGGTGTTTTCCTTGGGACGTTGTTCCAGTCCACGATTGAAGTGATGGATGGTTTTTCAGATAAATGGGGCTTTTCGGTGCCTGATGTTGCCTACAATACGGCAGGAATCACTGCCTTTGCATTGCAACAAACTTACTGGGATGAGCAGCGCATCCACTTCAAAGTTTCCTCCTATGACCGACCTTATTCTGCTAGCCCAATATCGGCTATTGGAGGACCCGGAAGCTCTAGCCTTCAGGGCAGAGCAGATGCCCTCTTTGGAGCCTCATTCGCAGAGCGATTTCTGAAGGATTACAATGCCCAGACCTTGTGGGCAAGTGTGAATATCCATTCCTTTTTACCGGAAGAAAGCCGCTTCCCTAAGTGGCTTAACGTAGCCCTGGGTACAGGCAGCGAAAACTTATTCGGAGGTTTTGAAAATAAGTGGTCTGAAGAAGCCTACCAGTTTGAACTAGATTCAGAAATCTTCCCTAGATACAGGCAATTCTTCATTGGATTGGACATTGACCTCACTCGACTTCCGATAGACAACTACTATTGGAGGTCCATCCTTTCTATCCTTAACATCTTTAAGATCCCTGGCCCGGCAATTGAGATCAACACGCTGGGGCAGGTTAAATTCCATATCATCCATTTCTAGAACTTGC
>CAZMYK010000121.1:0-9050 GCA_964570435.1 uncultured Saprospiraceae bacterium
TAATGGACCAGTTTTGGCCATCTAGGGATACGTAGATATTGTATGAATTGAAAGTTTGGGTAAAGTTCTGGTGCGACCATGTCAGGTCCGCCCTCTTGCTTGACCATTTCGAAGTCATAATGGGCGCCTTGGGACTGACGTAGTCGATCGGTCTTAAAGATATCTTTGTTGACCTGCTGTTCTGCGCAATTCCATTAGGCCGGATTGTTACTTCATACCTCTGGGAACTTTCTAATACGACACTGCAGGCAAGACCTGCGGCTTCTAGAAGGTCGTATCGCTGGCAAGCTGTAAAGTAAAAATTCTCGTACAATTGATCCTCAATTTCTTCAAGATCAGCTTTCTCGTAGACATCTTGTCCATATAATCTTTGCGCTGCATTGGGATTATTTGCAAGCTCATACATTAGCCTTCTGTCATCGCCTTCAGAAAGGCCTCTAAAATCGCTAAGTGAATTTAAGATCGTCTCATCATAGATCACTTCCTGGTTCTGATTTATAATCCTTAATTGGTAGCCAGCTTGATTGCTAGCCCGCCAATCCGATGCTGACTTATTGACCCATGTAAAATAGGTAGTATCTCCACTAAGTTTGCTGAATAGCTGAATGTCTTGCCCTTGCGAGCAAAATGGAAGGAGCAATATGAGCACTAGTATTCTCATATCCCGACTACTTGTCCGCATTTATTACCATACTCTGTTTCCTTTCTTTTAGTGACACCTGCCCAATTTTTATATTGATATTTTATGAAAAAATAGCTTGGGCGTGGAACATCTCCAGACAACCATACTTTTACATCTTGACTATACCTAGTCTTCCATGTACCAAGCCAGTTTATTGTTTCTAACCTTACCACCATGCTGCCATAGATATTTCCCCTTGCCCTCCAACCTCGGACACCATGCTCTCCACTGCCTTGCGCAGAACAATAGGACTGACTAGGGTTAGATAGTAGTGATAGGTCAAATCCTGCTAACAGGTCAAATAAGAATCTAACAAAGGTAGTGTTCAAGGACATATTGATTGCTATACTCGCTCCCATCGCAAAACCAGCTGCTAGGTTCTCGCCTCCACTCGGAATAGATCCTCGATTATTCTCCGTCGTACTTTTGTTAAATGCGCTAGCTATTGCATAAGGTATGGGAGGTGGTGGTGGTAACTTGTTTCCTGTACAGAGATAGAACTTGGCAATAACACTGAATCCACCTATACTTAAGCTTACAAAGGATTCTGGTAAGGGTTGGTCGTTCATGTCCACGAGGCCTTCATATCCACCGATGTAAAAATGTTGGTCTGTGGTGGAAAGAAATAAGTCAATGTTGGCTTGACCCTTGATAACTCCACCTGCGGCGTCTAAGTATGCACCGAAATTACCTTGCAATTCGAAACCATTCTCAAAGTCCATATAGATCATCATGGCCGCTGTAATTCTACTTTCGACATTGACTTTGGCCTCATCGTCAGCGTCTGCAACAGCTACATCCATCGCCATACCTAACTTCCCAAGTCGCTTCGTGGCGTCAACTTGGAAAAGGTCATTGACAAACTCTCCATTGCCATACAACATTATGTTTTGTAAGGTATAATCGGTGTCGATGGCAAGCTCTAAGGTTACATTGCCCTTGAACCCATCTACGGCCTCGATACCAATCCCTAATGATAATTTGATCCCAAATAATGTAGTGTCATTGGGCTCATAGCTAATCCCGCTATATGGATTGTCTCCAGCACCCTCTGCCATTTCAGCTACATTGTAACTAGCCATCTTCATATGGTGGTAGACACCTCCACCAAAACCTTTGCAATGTATCGGTGGATAGATGTCAAAAAGCTTTTTGTCACTGGCTATATAAAAGTCATAGGCCCAGTACTTGTATTCGTTTTCTTGGTCTGGGTTTTTTGTTCCAAATCTTGCACTGGCCTGCATTGTTAGTTTGAAGCTTGAACTTTCACCAATGTCAGGATTTTCTTTTCCATCCTGCGATACAATTCCTCCACTTAAGTATCCGTAAAAGCCATCTCCCCAGACTTCGTCTCCCCTAAAGAACTCAAGCCCTCCGCTGATCCACAAATAGGTACCCATTACTATTTCCACATTCATCGCATCCACCTCGACTCCAGCAAACGTCCACTTCTCTTTCCCATTCACTTCTTTGTACTCTCCCAAAATGCCAAAGGCTCCACCTGTCTTGCCTCCACCAGCATCAGAGCTCTGGACATTCACTTCTACACCAAAGCCTAACTTTGCTGTTGTTTCACTTCGATTAGTCAATGAAAGGTGATCGATGGTAATGGGTGAGTTGTTGAGGATCGGTGGTATGAGTAAGGTTATGGATCCGCCATTCTTATCCAATGTCACATATGGAAGGGTATCACGAATCATGATCTTATGAAACTCTACTCCGCCCATATTAAGCTCTACCTTGGAACTGTCCCCCTGGTCAGCTCCGATTGCGATATACATGCCGCCACACAATACAGCACCAGGTACGAATTTGTCTTCCTTAACATCTACAAATACTTTGGAACCAGCATTCAATCTAACCTCGGCGGCCTTAAAGACAGGAAAGCTCATCGTTGAATCTAGTCCAACTTCAATATTGTAGTGGTTTTGTGATGGCATCCCATATGCAGTATAGTTGAGTTTTTGCGTTTCATCATTGATTGGAATGTGGATCCTACCATCAAAGTCGAAATTGAGGATCCTATTGTAATTAATTTGAACACCAACGTGGTCTAAGGCAAATGCCCACTTGGATTCTCCTATCGTTCCAGTTTCGATGGGTATTAATCCATCACCATAAACGTAGGCTGAGACTCCCCGTTCATCAATATATACCTTATCTGCCCCTACAATCAGAGCTTGGTTGTCCGAACTTTTGAAGACGTGGGGTAATACAATCTCGATTTTTTCAATGTAGAATCCGCGCCACAGCGGTATTTCATCGGGCGGTGGCAGGGCTAAGAATTCTCCTGATTCAAAGTCATATACACTAGGATGTTGAAATCCCACAGCATTATTTACTTCAGAGTAGTCAAACGTAGCCCTGCTTAGGAGTATTGAAACTGAAGTATCTTGAGTTAAGGTAAAATAAGGCATAGTTGCCTCAGCTACAAAATCGTCGAAGTCTCTGACCTTAGCTACCGCATTTCCGACTACGCGTTTGTCTCCACCTTGGATTCTACCACTTGCATCTGTAGGTAGGACCCAGTCTCTCGATAACACTATATCCACATCTAGTCCGGCTTCCAGAAATCCATCGCAGTCAAAGGTGATATATGAACCTGACTTTTCGTTGTTAGCCGATTCTTGGAACTGATTAAAAACAACAGCTATTTTCTCACTTTTCAAGGGAACAGCAAAGTCGCCAAATAAGGCAAGTGTTGCATCACCTATTATGCCACCTTCGAATGAGACCTTAATGTCTTCCGCTCCAAAGCAGAGGTCGACCTTGTCATTTTTGATTCTACCGTAGACGCGAACTTCTGCATAGGTGGTGAAGATCTTAGCCTGGTCGAAGACAATAGAATAGGTGGTGCTTCCGAAGGTTTTTACAATGCCCAAGGGAAGCTTGACAAGGTCTGATTTTGAAAGATTCTGGATCAGCTTATTTTGACCTAGACCTTCCACAGCTGCGATAGCTTTCTGAACTTTTTCATTTCTCAAATACTCCTCATTCTTCCTAAAAGTATCTTCATTATTGTCTACTGTGCTATTCTCTGGATCAAAGTCTTCTGCGAAATTGAATGCTAGCTCCTCGAATTTATATTTTTTGGCTTTCTGTGCTAAGACATACTCTCTTTTGATCTCGGTTGCATTTGCAATTACTTTTTCAATCTTGTCAATCTCAGGATCGATACCATGAGAAGGGCCAGTTCCTGGCCATAGAGGTATACAAGATAATAAGGAAACCACAAACAATATCGCCTTACCTACTTTAGTCATTTCTTTGGATTAAACCTGTACGTGTAATTGATCATGTTCCTGAATTCACTGAACTTTCGTGTCCCGGTATTTATATTTTCGACATCATTATTGATGAAGCCTGAGTTTAAGACAATTGCACTTGTCTTGGAAACTTGGTAGCCGGCAGAAAATTGTGTGCTGATAATATTTCCTGAAGCTTGCGGTATACCGTCTGCCAATTGGTCAGAGAGGGAGTAATTGACATTCAAGCTGAGATTCATCTTGTCTTGAAGTAAAACCTTGCCGATACTGATTCCGGCACTGGTGAAGGTGGTTGTGTTTTCACCAATGAGGTTCCGCTGGTAAGCCGTATTGATCCCGAAATTCCACTTCGAAGGTTTCAATTGTAGATAGTAGGTAAGATTGCCATTCGTGGTATTAGTGCTCTGATCGTCCATCACGAGGTCATTCTCTATTGTGCTTCCCTGGCTGAAATTCAAGGCACCCTGGATTCCTGTAGATCGGCTATTGTCATTTGTCAGAATCCAATTAAATCCCGCATTGGCATTTCGGTTGCTCAAGACCAGGTCAGTAATAACAACTAAGGAATCAAGTCTTGCCACTGAAAGTCTTCGATTTACATTATTGAAATTAGAATAAGAGGCGATGAAGCTAAGATTCTTACTCGCTCTAAAATTTGCATTGATATTGCCTACCAATCGGTTGTACCTGTTCGCTTGGTCACCCTGGAGGTTGTTTCTTTGTAAACCTATCCGCCCATTCAGGACGACCCGACTCTTGAAAAGTTTCAAACCTGCTCCCCCACTAATATTTTCTAAGTCATTGTTGAAAAAGAGCGCGCCCATCGTCCTATAGCCGGGATCGATTCTTTCATAGGCCACATTGACGCTTAAGACCTTGAAACGGTAGGTCAATTTGGCTTCAAAGGCATTATTGAATCTAGTACTTGGATTGCTTCTTAAGAGGCCCCCATAGTTGGATAGTCGAAAACCTTCTGTCCTTGTCGGGATTGCTCGGTCATCTGTAAATCCTGAATTGGAATACACCACCTCGAAGTCCATTTTAGGACCAATAGCCTTGCTTACCTCACCACTAAGGATAACATTTTCCGATGGGAAGAAATTAAAACTACTATCAGGAGTAGGAATAGAAGAAGCATCATCCCACGCCTTAAAGAGTGAAAACAGAACCTTGTCGCGGCCTTTTTCGTAGCCTAGCTTGGCTCCAAATCCCATCCTCCTATAGAATGGGTCGACATTATTGACGCCTTGAAAGTCCTCAACCCTTGCACGACGAAGTCTCCCATAGAATCCAGAAATATGAAAGTCGCCAGGAGTCAATTCTAGCCCACCACCAGTGAAAGAATGATTGCTGAACGAATATTTTCCGAAGTCCATCGACCTAGTACCAATGAGTAACTTGGCCCACTTGTAAGACGGACTGATACCCACGAAACTATAAGAAGGAAGGCGTCTATTGAAGACCACTCCACCGTTTGAAAATGCGAGAGAAAAGGGCATCTTAATGCCTAGAAAATCAAAATTGATGGCTGCCAGCAATCTACCAGTGAAGGGGAGGGCTCGGCCATCGATTCCAAGGGCAGAGTAGTGCTGTCCCATCGCATTGAAGGACCCTGTCATCTTCAGTGGATCGTTTTCGATACGATCTCGCAGCGTCTTGTACTTTTGTTCTACATCCTGCCCAAAAATGGTAAGACCTAGGAGCAAAAATAACACCACGAAAGCAAGTCTGCAATAGCCCATTAAGCACATTCGTTTTTTAATCCGCGACCCAGTTCGCAGAAAAGTCGGTTATGAATTACAAAAGTGGAGTTAGGGCATTTAAGATATGTGAATTTTGAATTCTATGCAAGGTAGCTGAAATAAATTTTGCTTTTTCTGTCCCCCTCTCGAAATCGAAAAACGTCTATTAGTCGAAACATTTTTATAATTTAAACTTCTAAATAATTGAATAATGAAAGAATACATGATGGTTTTTCTCGGTGCAGATTACGGAGAGGGCGGCTTAGAAATGACACCGGAACAGATTGAGATGCGAATGGGTAAGTGGTTTGCTTGGGGAGATAAGATGGCTCAAAAAGGCATTGTTGCCAAGGGTAAGGCCCTCGAAGGAAGGAGCAAGAGAATTACTGGTCCCGACAAGGTGCTTACTGATGGCTTGGCACTGGCTAGCAAGGAATTAATAGGCGGCTTCTACGTGATCGAGGCCAATTCGATGGAAGAGGTAATAGAAATTGCCCAAGACTTTCCTGACTACGACCTTGGAAGTACTGTTGAGATCAGAGAAGTGACAAAATTTGAATAAGAACTTAGATTCGAACAAGGTAGTTGACCATCTTTTCAGAAGTGAGTATGGAAAGATGGTTTCCTCTCTTACCAGGTTGTACGGCTTCGAGAACCTTGAGCTTGTCGAGGATGCAGTACAAGACAGCTTTCAAAAAGCCCTACTCTACCTAAGAGAAAACGAGGCTCCGGATAACCTCCAAGCTTGGTTGCGCACCACAATAAAGAATCGAGCGATCGATCTCTTTCGCAAGGCAAAGACAAAGTCAAAGTATGAGAGGATTTCTGGTCCAGGATTTATGTTGATGAATGAAGTCTTTTCAGCCCATGAGATAGAAGATAATCAACTTAGACTCTTATTTGCAATTTGTCATCCGGCACTCAAACCCAAGGACCAAATTATTTTTGCCTTAAAAACTTTTTCAGGTTTCACCGCAGAGGAGATTTCCTCAGCCTTACTAATCGATAAGGAAAATACCAAGAAGACCCTTCAAAGAGCTAGGAAGAAGATTCGGGACCAGGGAATCCGCTTTGCTGTGCCTAGTGGGTCAGTACTGGATGAGAGAATTCACTCGGTCCACCTGGCCATCTACCTACTCTTCAATGAAGGTTTCCACTCTTCCTCCAAGAATTCCTTGCTTCGTCAAGACTTGGTAGCTGAGGCTATGCGCTTGAACGGTCTACTTTTGGAAAGATTCAATGACCATAATTCTCGGGCCTTGATGGCGCTGATGTGCTTCCACGCTGGTAGAATTCATGGAAAGCTAGATGCTCGGGGCGGACTCGTGAAATTGAAGTATCAAGATCGGAGTAAGTGGAATTTTGAACTCATTATGAGGGGCCATGAACACTTGGAAAAAGCAGCCGACGCAGAAGAGTACTCACGATTTCATTGGGAGGCGGCCATTGCCGGAGAGTTCGTTAATGCGCCTGATTTCGAATCAACGAAGTGGGAAAAAGTAGGCCAATACTATCAAAACTTGATTCACTTGTCTCCGTCAGCAATCAATTTTTTGAACCTCGCTGCCATTCTTAACCAGGGCAAGGATAGTGAAAAAGCCTTGTCGATCTTGCAGAAAATAGACCTCGGGTCCCTAAAAGGACGTGAGTATCTCTACTATTCAGTATATGCTGAAATCTATACCACGTTGAAGGACTACCAAGAAGCACTTAATTGGCACCTGAAGGCTCTAAAGGTGGTGAAAAATGAATCTGAGAGACTCCTGATCGAGGACAAAATTGACAAAATGAGAACTTTTGTGTAACTTTGCAAGTACAACATTGATGGTATGTTCGCCGTTTAATGTAAATTAAATGTTAATAAAATATCAATTTAAAGTTATTAGAATGAGGAATGGAATGATACTTACGCAGGGTTATAGAGATGCATTTTCTTTTGCCATGATTGCCGCCTTCTTGGTAATTAGTTTGGCTAAACTTGGACAGATCTTAAGTTCTGGAATGATGTATTCCTTTGAGACAGCAGCCTTGGGATTGACGATTCTTGTACTGCTGGGATTTACCTATGTGCTCACAAAAACGAAGTTGCAAGTGAAAATAGGAACAAAGAAGGTGTCGATCATGATGACGCCATTCAGATTTACAAGGATAAAATTCAAAAGAAACAAGATTACAAATTTGACCTTCTTCAAGACAGATGCCATCACCAAGTCCAGTGGACTACTGATCCATTTTGGGGACCAAGAGCGCGTCTTTAATTTTGGAGGCAACAAGGGAATGACCATTGAGCTAAAGAATGGTCGCAGGTACACCTTCTTTTCAAGCCACCTCTACAAACAGAAGGAAGAAATAGAGGGCCTTCTCACCTAGGATGTTTTGACTCAAGCATTGCCCATTTTTCGCTAAGCCGAGTACCGGCCCGGCTCCTCTAGCAAAAAAACCATAAGCTTCCAGCAATAAACATGTATTTTGCGTCGGCAAAGTCGTTCCTATTCTATGGTAAGGAGAAAATGGCGAAAGGTGATCGGAATTCTAGCAGGTCTAGGTATCCTCCTTGTAGTCCTCCTACTCTTGCTTAGAATCCCATACTTCCAGACAAAGATTGCAAGATATGCTACCCAGAAAATCTCGAAAAAGCTGGGAACGCGGGTGCAGATTGAGACCGTGGCAGTCAATTTTTTAGACCATGCAAGTCTTAAGGGAATCTTCATCGAGGATCAAGACAAGGATACCTTGCTTTTTGCTAGTTCACTATCTGTAGATATTGCATTTTTCCAGCTATTCAAGAAGAACATTAAGGTAGAAGAAATTCTATTGGAAGATGCCGTCATCAATATTTTGGAGCACGAGGACTCAACTTATAATTATGACTTCCTAGTCGATGCCTTCTCGTCAGATGATCAGCCAATTGAGGAGGAAGAGACGAATCTATGTCTAGATATAGGTGGAGTAGAAATTAGAAATTCCATGCTCGATGCCCAACTGCTAACAAGCCATCACTCCCTTTCAATAGGTCGGATAAGGGCAGGTTTTAGAGAAGTAGATCTTCAAGAAGAAAGTATTTCAATGCGCGAATTGATGGTAAGCAATGTTTTGCATGAAGGCATCACGAAGGCTTCCGTGGATGTGGAGCCACCTCCTAATCTTACCGAAGACCAGGGATTCCCTTTGAGTGATTTTTCTTATCAAGTAGGGATCGACAAGGTCAAAATCGAGCAAGTGGAGGTTCTCTTCAAAGAAGAGGGCTTCAAAAAGGGAAGTACTTTTGATACTCGATACATACACCTACAATACCTTGATGTTGACATCGAAGAACTATTCTTAGATGGGCAAGGTCTTCACGCACGCGTGGAGGAGAGC
>CAZMYK010000122.1:0-3475 GCA_964570435.1 uncultured Saprospiraceae bacterium
AACGCCACCTACTATAGTGCCTTAGGAGAGGATGATTCTAAGTTGCTACTAGCTAGGGCCATCCAAGTCTTTTTTCCAGGTATACCGCAGGTCTGGTACTTAGATCTTTTTAAGGGAAAAAATGACTATGCAGCTGCAGATAAGGCAGGAAAGGGTGGTCACAAGGAAATTAACCGCACAAATCTAGGCCTTACCTTCATCAGAGCTTTGTTGAACGATCCAACTGTCTTGAATCAATTGGAACTTTTACGCATTAGGAACACGAGTCAAGCCTTTGAAGGAGGTGTTGAATTTCACGAAATGGAAGATGGAGGTTTTGAAATCATATGGACCTATGACAGTGAATTTGCCAGTCTTAAGGGTAATCTAAATACATTAAAGTTTGAAGTGCGATATAGCCAAGAGAAGGGTGAAACCATTATGAGATTTTAGCAATATTGTGTAAAAAGACACCTACTTCAATTCCATAAACTTAAAGCTTGTGAGCCCCAGTCGATGGCATTCGACAAGGGCTCGAGAACAAGTGTTGTAATTGATAATTACAAAGGGTATTTACTTATAAAATAGTTGTTTCTGATGACTAATCTTGTGTGACGGTTGAGAATTTATAGTCCCACCGAGTCTTAAAATGCTGAAGGATTCTATGCCTTTTAGAGGGCGGAAGACTGGTAACCAAGACCCATTTCGCCTTCGTTGTTAATTAAGGATGCGATCCTTTCCTTTAGCACTTGGTTTTGAGCTTGAATCTTAGAAAGTTCATCGGTCAGATGAACCCTTTCCGCTGCTAAGACCTTCAGAACCGATCTCAGACCTTTAAGATCTAGGTCTTTAGATTTGCTGTTGGTGCTGTGTGTTTTTAAACTATTGCCATCTGGACTTGTGACTCCGTGATCTAACTTTTTCTTGATGATTATGTTGCCCCTTTTACGAGTAATTTTGTTGATAACAAACTTACTATTCGAACTGATATTTCTTTTTACAGAAAGAATCTGAATGCCCATAGTTAATATTTTAGAACGCTAAGTAATAGTTAGTTGCTAGTCGTTTTTTTCTTCATTGCTCTTATCGCCTATTATAAAAGCGCATGCAGGTGGTTTTTTTGAAAGTAGTGAAATGATTTTTAACTTTTTACCCAACATTATCCCAACCATCAAAACCTGCATGCAACCAAAGAAAATAATATACTTTACAACCTATTTATCAAATTTCTATATCTCAAAGATAAGTGCGAACAGGCCTTCTATTGTATAAGAAATCCGACCAATTCGATAACATTTCCGACATAGGAATACGACGAAACCGAAGTGATCATAACATTTCCGACATTTAGAAGGACGATTGCGACAATTCCGACGGACTGGTGCCAAATTCCGTCTTGAAGCACTTTGAAAAGTAGGAAGGATTAGAGAATCCTGTTTCGAAAGCAATCTCTGCGATCGTTTGTGCAGTTTCAATAAGTAGTTGCTTTGCTCTGTGCAATCTTACTGAACGTATTAGCTGATTAGGCGACTTATTGGTCATCGCTTTGAGTTTCCTCTGAAGTTGTCTTTCACCGATTCCTATTTTGCGGCAAATTGCATCGATACTAAAATACTCATCACCCAGGTTCTCATCGATACATTCAAGCACCTGCTCAAGAAGTGACCCATTCTTCTGCTTAGAATACTGCTGCGTCATGTAGGCAGTCAGTGGTTCCGAGTACGTGTCCGTAACCGCGAATATGGGAGGCAAAAGTTCCTGTGATGAAGAGTTAGGTAATAGGGTATAGGCTAAGCCAGCTTGTGGGATTAGATTCTTAATCGTTTGAGAAACCAAAACCTGGTTTGGCTTAGCAATCGAATTGATTTTAATTGCCTTCTCTACGCAGCTGTTTTCCATCAACTGATTATCCACCACAACACATTTTCCAATTGTGATTGCTGCTTTAAGATTCATATTTGAACCTTTAATGGCATTCTGAAAGTCCAGACAGCAATGAACAGCCTTACTTGGGCCCTCAAAAGAAGCTATAAAAGTGTTTCCTTCACTCGAATGCAAGGTACCATTACATCTTTGTATTAGGTTCTGATTGACCATTTCAGGATCAATTGACAGTAACGAGGTACTTCCTATCTGATCCTGATTAGCTGTAATTTCGGCCACCATGATGGTAAGTAGCTGCGGATTGTCTTCATGTACCGGATTTAGATTTTGAATAAAATCCAGCATTTCGTTAATCACTTCGGCAGTGTTTCCAGCCCAGAAAAGATGATCATCGCCGTCAAATTCCACAATTTTGGAATCTTGGATTTGATCTGCGATGAAGCGACCTTCTTCAATCTTAACATCTATATCATTAACCCGTTGCAAGATTAAGGTCGGTACGGTGATCAAGGGTAGAATGTCGATAATATCCACATTCGTATTCATTTTCGTGAGCACCAATGCAGCGCTTGGGCTAGCTCCAGACCTGAAATAGTTGGCCAGCCAGTTCATAAAGATCTCATCATCCGCCTTGGAAGGAGCAAGATCTGAAAAATCCATTTTGCCACTTCCCCAATTGTGCTCGATCATATCATAGACCTTCTGTCGCTCCTCGTCTGTAGGTGCCCACGGATAGTCTGGAGAGTACCTTCGCTTTGCAAATATTCCAAAGGTGATCAGTGCAATCGTTCTGGCTGGATATGTAGCAGCAAATAAGGCTGAAGCGGATCCTCCTTCTGAGTGGCCAAATAATACGGCCTTTTCAGAATTGACAGCGTCCATCACGGCCCTGATATCATCCATTCTTTCTTCCAAGGAGGATAGCTCTACCACTCGATCTGACAAGCCAGTTCCCCGCTTATCGAATAATATAACACGTGCGTGCCTTCCTAATTCTTCTAAAAAAGAAACTAGTTCGGGGCACCTCCACATTAAATCGATGTTGGAGACCCAGCCTGGAATGTAGACCAAGTCGATAGGGCCAGAGCCAAAAACTTGGTAGGCAATATTTATTCTTTCACTTTTTGTATAGTAGGTATTCGGCTTCATGAAAACATCACTTGTGTGCTGCTAACAATATAGTTAGTTATGTCCTTGAAACATATTTTGCCCATCCAGCTAGTGTCTAATTTATGATTTTAAAATAAAATTAACGAATTCATCTTCTAACTCGTTATCCTACTTATTATTCGGGAGGAAAAATTTACTCGCAGGACAATATTTTGGAGGTTTTATTTCTTGCAAAAGGGCGTTTTGTGAAAATAAAATGCTGTTGATTTCAAATTATACTAGCAGATTTTTTTTGTGTAAAGTGTTTGTAATTATTGATCACTTCGCAGACTGCATTGGCAAATAAGTTGTCTACACTGCATTCTATTTTCCATCCGTGCAATCATATAGGATTAGACAACAAGATCCTGCACTGTAGTTTAGCTGATCTGCAAACCTGGGATTATGATTTTAGCTTTGGAATTCATAGTATAGATCTTTTTCAACGACTTAGGCAGGAAGG
>CAZMYK010000122.1:3485-9023 GCA_964570435.1 uncultured Saprospiraceae bacterium
TTTAAGCTGGATTTGCGGTGAACCATTACAGCAGTTACGCAAGGATGATTGCTTTACTATGAAGAAGGAGGGTAAAAGTTGTGGCATGTAAATAGTAGATACTAGATTTGTGGCTAGAAAGAAAGATAATGAACAGAAGAGTTGCACTTGTCACAGGAGTAAGTCGATTCCATGGAATCGGCAGAGCAATCTGCCTTGAGTTAGCAAAACGTGATATCGATATCTTTTTCACCTACTGGATGGAGTATGATCAGTCAATGCCTTGGGAGGTAGGTCTAAATGAACCTGCCTTGATCGAAGAAGAAATCTTGCAATTGGGGGTCAGGTGCGAACGATTGGAGGTAGACCTTTCTCTTATTGATTCTATTGAACTCCTACTTTCAGAAGTTCGCAGAAAGTTGGGCAGTCCACAAATCCTTATCAATAATGCTACCTACAGCACTTCAACTAGCATCGATGATATAACTGCTGAAGAGCTTGATCAACACTACAAGGTCAATCAAAAGGCGACCACGATGTTAACTGTTAAGTTTATTCGAGAATTTCAGTTCTCGTCGGGTGGGAGGGTAGTGAATCTAACTTCTGGACAGTCTCTAGGTCCCATGCCAGGAGAGATTGCATATGCGATAACGAAGGCTGCAGTTGAAACTTTGACCACCACACTGTCACACGAAGCTATGTCTCGCGGGATCACAATCAATGCTGTGAACCCAGGCCCCAATGACACGAATTGGATGAGTGATGAAGTGAAGAAGCAGTTGATCAAACAATTTCCGGCCAAACGTTTAGGGCTGCCGAGTGACACAGCGAAGCTAGTCGGCTTCTTGGTTGACGGGCATGCAGAGTGGATTACCGGGCAAATAATTCATTCTGAAGGAGGATTTATCCGCTAACCTCTTGTCCTAATATTATCATTGCTACATCATTTTTAAATCTGAGTGGGGAACGGCGCCCTGTTAGTAGCCCACAGAAGAAGGCTATTGGTCTTACCTGAAAGGTTAAGCTTTCTGATAATATTACTCCGGTGTTTTTCTACAGTCTTCGTGGATATGAAAAGAGAATCAGCGATCTGTGGAGTGGTTAATTTTTCTTGTATTAGTCGTAAGATCTTAATTTCAGATGGAGTCAGTTTGCTAAGTATTTCATCCTCATTATCTGTCGTGTTAATATACTTTTTTAGTTCTTCACTGAAATAGGTCTCACCTGATAGGACTTTAGAGATGCATTCTTCTATTTCTCTAAGCGCGAATTGCTTGAATATATATCCCGAAACACCAATCTGCATGGCCTTTTCATACAAGCCCTTATCTTGGTGAAGGGTGATAATAATGATCTTAGTTTTAATCCTGTTGGTCTTACATCTTTTGGCTACTTCTAGGCCAGAAAGTTTTGGCATTCGAATATCTAGGATGGCAAGATCAGGTTCATTTCTTATGATAGTGTTCAGCGCCTCAAGTCCATTGCTAGCTTCCAAAATTTCATTGTAATGCGAGGATTTGAGAAAGTCACTAAGACCCCTCATAAGAAGTGGATGATCATCGGCAATTAGTATTCGCTGCGACTTACTCATGGTATAGGAAATTGGTACTACGGACTAAATTTATTGATCTGAAACTACGACTCGCTGATCAAACTTATGATATTTTTCGCTCGACTGTGTGTTTTTGTAACAATATAATGTAAGGGTATTCCCTTAATCATTACGATTTTTGCTCATTTTCACAGTCTCTGATACTAAAAGGAGGGAATATACGGGTATCCACCCATTGGAGTAAGCCATGAATAGAGGTAGATTTGATATAAGAACATTGGCTATTTACAATCTTATATTCAGTTCTAGAGAGAGGTAGGTAAATGTTCTGATCGAGTTTAAAAAGCTACGCTTTACGCTTAAAACCCGAATCCTAGTTGGGTGAGCAAATTTCTCATATTTGCTCACTTTTTTTATGTAGGAAACTTAAATACAACTTCTGTTCCTTCATTCTTGATACTATTGAAGGTCAGACTACCGTTCAAGATGGCTACTCTACCCTTTAAGGTCTTCAATCCTAAGCTACCTAGTTTCTGATATTCTTCTGTAAAGTCGAAACCTTTGCCATTGTCTTTGATAATCAAACTCACTTCACCCTTACCCTGCATTAGTTCTATCCTAGCAGCACTTGCGCCTGAATGTTTTACTACATTACTCAGCGATTCTTGACTAATTCGATATATGTTTAAGGCTTCCTTATTTGTGAAAAGGTGGTCCACATCATGTAATTCTGAGGAAAGAAATATATCGGTACTCTCATCGATCGAGGAGATTATGCTTTCGATGGCTTTAGTTAGGCCTAGTTGCTCCAATTGGAGAGGATGTAGTGACTTGGATATACTACTCACTTCATTTATAGCCTGATCTATTATGGATTGTGAAACCCTGTCATTGGTCAGTATGACCTTGTTCTTAATAAGCAGCAGACTTTGTCCTAGGCTGTCGTGTAAGCTTTCGGAAACCCTCTTTTTTTCTTCTTCTTGGTGGTCTATTAGTCTTTGCGTAAAGCCTTCTTGGATGGCCTTTGATGCTAAAGCGTTTTTCCTACTTATGTATAAATAGACCAAGGCGAACAAAGTCAAGAGACCAGTGAAACTAGCTATCATCCACCTTTGCATTTTTTCTTGGTGAATCCTTAGTAGTGTGTTTTCCTCTCTCTGAATGGCTATTTCCTTTGCCTGCCTTTCTGTTTCAAAGGCGGTCTGGTAGTAAAGAAGTTTATTCAGATCTTCTTTTTTGCGCAGAGAATCTTGTAAAGTATGAAGTTGCTCAAGATAGTGGTATGCTCGATCTGTATTAGAGCTTAGAGCATAGTATTCTTGCGCTGCCTTATAAGTGTACATTTTACTTTCCATATTATCCCAAGAATTAAACAGTTCTAAGGATTTTTCGATGAAAGGCCTCGCCTTTTCTACTTGCTTTGATGCCATATGGAATTGCGAATGCGCTTGCAAATATTGCCATGTGTGCAATTTGGCTGCGTTTTCATGATCGAAGTAATACGCTATTGAATCTAGGTGGAATCTCGCTTGTGAAAGTGAACCTTGATCGATGTGGTAAACACAAAGTGCTGCATGTATGGATAAAGCAGCAAAGGGTAATTGTTTTCTCCCATTTTGCTGATATGACAAGGCCTTTTCTAAGAATTCTAGTTGTTTTTTGCTATTTCCTTGTTTTCCGTAAATGGCAGCTCGATTGTAGGCATTGCCATAAAGTCTCATAATGTTCTGATCTATCTGGGCTACACTATCGATCAATTCATACTCACTAAGTGCCTTCGCATATAGCCCGTTTCTGCCATAGAGGTCAGTAGCGGTACTTAAAGCATGCATGGCATATTCCCGATCCCCAGCTAGAAGATACAATTCGTAGGCTTGCCTAAGAGAATTAATTGCTTCTAAAAAAGCTCCCATGCCTGATTGTGCTTGCCCGCTGAATAAATGCATGTCAGCAATAAAAAGAGTGTCTTTTGACCCATATTTCGAAATGGCAATTTGATAGTTTTCTATTGCACTTTCGTAGTTGTTGTATGTGAAATAGATTCCACCTAGCTTGGCATACATCAAGCCTCTATTTTTCGAATTTTTAAATTCTTCTTCATAGGGTAGAACCTTCTCGATCACCGATAGGCCTGCAATTTTGTTTTTCTTCTCATTGATCTCGTAGTAAGATATTTCAGCCGCAGTTTCAGCCACTGTATCATAGCTCATTAGATTCAAACCTCTCTCTATTTGGTCATAAGCATACTTGAGAAAGGTGTCAACATTTACATCGCGTACTTCGAATATGAATGAATCTTGGAGCTTGAATCTCTTATTGGGCACCTCCTCCATTAAGAAGTCATTCCGTAACTGAGTCAGGTCGCCCAGTCCTTGACAATTGATAATATTAGGAGCTAGCAGCCATGTAACAACAAAGATTGTGAGCTGCAATTTATTGTAAAGTAGGAGGTCTTGGTTCATATCTTAAATATACTAGCTTGGCGTGGAAGTAACGCTCTTTTTGAGGCCAACACTCCTTAGGGTTTACCCTTATTTGCCTCCTATCAAGATGTATTCTGCACCAACAGATCGATTGCTAGAATAGGAAAGTTGATTAAAGCAAGACATATAATAAAATTTTTGGCCAAAAACCTGGGAGAATTTGGTGCAATGATCACAAGTAAGATGATGGACAAGTAAACGGAAAAGTAAAAGATCTATAAGACAAAGGTAGGCGCTGATGGTCTTATTTTAAAATCGGGATTTGTACATTGAAGGAATGAAGTACATTGTCCTCGTCCCTTGTATCCGAGGCACAAAGGAGGGCTATCGGTATCCCATTTTCTAGGTAGACTTGAGGTCGCTCAAGGTGCTGCACTTTTTGCAATTCACCATCAGCCCATTTTATTTCTAACTTGGACAACAAGGGATCGCTTGCGAGTTTCCAATCAAATCCGTCCTCAGATTCAAATAGCACAAGGGCTTGTCCAGCTTCTGTAAAAGCTCCATGCATGTCCTTTACGATCGCTCTATATTTTCCTGCTTGGAACCAAATAAACGGGTCTTCGGCAGGGAAGTCAAAATTTTCTGCCGTGAAGACTGGAAGGTCATGCTTCTTGAAAGGGCCAAGAGGGGAGTCTGAGGTTGCTACGCAATGAACAACAGGTCCGCCGTAAGGTCCAGGATTTTTCTTGCCCACAGCCTTATAGACCATTAAGTAACCGCCATCAGGTCTCTGCGTAACGGAAGGATTACTAGTCATTAGAGCATCTAAGGAATTTTCTTCCTCGCTCACATCGATGAGTGGCGTGTCACTTCTTTTCCAAGGTCCATTAGCTTGTTCTGCCACAGCTACCCCAATGCGTTGATTATTCCGGTGGATCATATTATAGACCAGGTTTCCTGGTGAACTGGGATTCTTACCATCACCAGTATTGCCCATGTAGTACAAGTAATATTTCCCATCAAAGAAATGCACCGTAGGATTGTGGGTGCACAGGCCATCCCAATACTCAGAACCACGAGGAGCTAGCGCGACGTCTTGAAACTCCCAGGGACCGAATGGAGACTTTGAAACAGCATGAGCAATTTCAGAGTCAGTGACCCATGCCCAACCGAGGTTTTTTTCCCATCTCGAATAGTACATGTGATAAAGGTCATCATGGCCCTTAACAATTGAAGCTCCCCAAATGCTCCATTTTGTGTCTTCGAATTTGGAATCTAAGGCTACTTTTCCCAATTCAAGCGAAAACGAATCCATCTTCTCAACAGTTTTAACTTGTTCTGTCGATTGGCAACCAAGGAAAGTTAGGCTTAGGATTAAAAGTGATGTGGCCTTCATTATCTTCGTGCTTATTATATTCGGTAAGTCCCAGGTTGCTCCATCATCGACAGCAGTTCTTGGAGATGATCCTTATAGACTCCACGTGGACTAGTGCCTTTGTTAGCGCAAATAGCTGCTGCCTTACCAACGATTTCTCCCATCATCCCACAAGTTTTCATTACTCTGACCGGACCGAGCCCTTC